>CAYNAX010000001.1:0-3467 GCA_964395745.1 uncultured Candidatus Saccharibacteria bacterium
GTTTAACCTTGCAATTTTGATTAATAACTGAGCGGGAGACGGGATTCGAACCCGCAATCTCTTCCATGGCAAGGAAGCGTGTTGCCATTACACCACTCCCGCTTATTTTATTTTAAATAATTTCGAGCGAATAAATCTATCCATACAAATATTTTTTCTTTTAATCTTCTGCTAGACACCACCACATTACATACACCATAAGGAAGTCTTTTGGTAGGATGTTTTCCTTGAATAAATTGTGTTTTATAAAATTGTTTTAAGGGAATTTTACATTGCTGGCTCCAGAATTTTTTGCAGTCTTTTTCTAATAAATCCGGATATAGAATTAACGCCAACCTAATCTTATCTTTAGATACCTTAGCAATCTTCTCAAGGAATTCTATAAACAAAGCAATTACTCGCCAATCAGTATTGCCTAACCTTACTAATCCATTACTCATTTTCCGATCACCCTCTCCCCAATATAGAATTATACCAGCAACAAATAAGGGGTTAGATAAAAATTTATTAAATTCTTTCTTGGCTTCTATTCGGGCTGCTTCTCTCCATTTTTCCCATTTTTTCTTGTGAAGATTCGCATAAAATTGTAAACGCGCTCTAGTTTCCTCTGAAATTTGTCTCTTTCTTTTGGTCCCCATGTATTATGGCAAAAAATAATTTTGTGCCGGAGCCCAGAGTCGAACTGGGACCTTTGCTTTTTCAGAGCAACGTGCAGACCGCTACACCACTCCGGCATTTATGTGGGCGGTGGAGGATTCGAACCTCCGACCTTGCGCACGTCAAGCGCACGCTCTAGCCAACTGAGCTAACCGCCCTGTGCCGGGGGCGGGAGTTGAACCCGCACGGGGAATTACCCCAAGAGATTTTAAGTCTCTCGCGTCTGCCAATTCCGCCACCCCGGCATACTCGATATTTCGATATTTCGATATTTCGATATGTCGAGCGGGAGGCCAGGGCGGGATTCGAACCCGCGTATGAGGGTTTTGTCCGCCTGCCAAAGCCTTGAGGCCTGGGCGGGATTTGCACCCGCGTATAAGGGATTTGCAGTCCCTCGCCTTGCTACTTGGCTACCAGGCCTCATAGCCGGTTTGGGCCGATTGGCGGGCAGGTAGACCCTTGCCTTACCACTTGGCTACCTGGCCAAATAATCGCGAACACTTCCTAATTATTAGATCTATAATCTATATCTTGTAAAAGTTCCTCTACTCTTAATCCTTTATCTTCTAAAAAATAAATCTCTGGCACTCTTTTGATATCCAAACGATGCGCAAGCAAACTTCTTAAATGTCTTTTTTCTTGTAAGAGCAAGTTCAGAATTTCTTTCGTTTTATTGGAAGGGGTAACACCTATCAAAATCTTTGCTTTTCTTTTGTCGGGAGAGACAATAACTTTTGTTATAGTAATAAAACTATTTCTTGGGAGATCAATTTCTCTTAAAATGATTTCCCCCAATTCTTTTTGAATAATGCTGGCAAATTTTTCGATTTTCTTTTGATCCATTTAAAATTCTGCTTTCTTTTGCTTAAGAGTAAACGCTACTAAGATATCGCCTTCTTTTATTTTTGTAGAAGTTTCCAACAAAACACCGATTTCTTCTCCTTGATTTCCCTTTTCAATATCTTTTCTCTCTTTTTGAAGGTTAATGATTTTACCTTTTCCTATTTTCTTTTCTTCTCTAAAAATTTCTACTTCTAACCCCTTGTACATTTCTCCTTGAAATATTCTCCCTCCTATAATTTGTTTATCTTTTTCAGAAAGAAACACCACTAATACTCTTAATTTCCCCACATCCTCTCTGACAACCTGCGATTCAATAATATTTTTGATCATTTCCCTTATTTTTTGGATAAGATCATAGATTACTTCAAAGATATAAACGTCTACTTTTTTCTGATCTGCAATTTTTTCTGCTTCAGGTAAAATTTTGGTGCGGAATCCAATGATTTTAGCGTCAGCAGAGTCAGCCAAAAGCACATCATCTTCTGTAATATCGCCCACCTCACTTTTTAAAATGCGGATAAACACTTCTTCTTGGGGAATATTCTCTATTGATTTTTCTATTGCTTCAATCGAACCCACTACATCTCCCTTTATTATAAGATTTAAAATTTCTTTTCCTTCTTCTATTAAGTGCGATCTTTGTTTTCTTTTTTTCTCTTTTTCTCTTTCTTTTATAACAAATTCTCTTGCCTTTTCAAGATTATCAAAAACCATAAAACTTTCCCCAACTTTTGGTACTGATTCAAACCCTATGATATAAGCCGGCATAGAAGGGTACACCTCTTCTATGGGTTTACCTAAAAAATCTTCTAAAATTCTTACTCTACCATACGAACTGGGGGTTGCTACTATATCCTGTTTTTTTAATATACCTTCCTTTACCAAAAGAGTGACTACGGGCCCTCTTCGAGAATCTAAAGAACTCTCTATAACAACACCGCTTGCTGGAACATCAAGATTCGCCTTTTGGGGATGCATTTCTGATACTAAAAGTATCATCTCTAATAAATCATTGATGCCCTGTTTTGTCTTTGCTGAAGTTTCTACAACCGGCACATCTCCTCCTATTTCTTCAACAAAAATGCCGTGTTGAGCCAATTCATTCTTAACTTTTTGAGGGTTTGATTCAGGCTTATCTATTTTATTGATTGCCACCAAAAAGGGAATTTCTGCTTTTTTAATACACTCATATGCCTCTATGGTTTGGGGTTTTACACCCTCATCTGCAGCAACTACTAAAATAGCGATATCTGCCACCTGAGCCCCCCGAGACCTTATAGCAGAAAATGCCTCGTGGCCGGGTGTATCCAAAAATGTAATCTTTTTGCCGTCCTGCTCAACTACATATGCGCCAATGTGCTGAGTAATACCTCCTGATTCTTGGGAGGTAATTTTGAAATCCTTAATTGCTTCTAAAAGCGAAGATTTGCCATGATCTACATGGCCTAATATACATACCACCGGTGGTCTTTGTATGGTTTGTGTGTTGCTTCTCATTGTTTTAACGAATTCCTGATAATTTGTTTTAACGACGCTTTTCCTTTTTGTGTCTTGAAATATCTTTCTCTTCTTAGAGCGTCTTGTTTTGCTAAAAAGGCTTCATAAAATATTAACCTCAACGGTCGACGAGTTTTTGTTGATGTTACTTCTCCTACCCGATGTTTTCTTATTCGTTTCTTTAAATTAGAAGTAAATCCGATATACAATTTCTTATCTTTTTGACTTTGAAAAATATAGACATAATACATCATCGTGTATTACCTTTGGCGGCCCCAAACCACGTTGGGTTTAGGGCTCGCCATGCACCCTACGTGGTGCATGGCGGTGGGGGTGGGATTCGAACCCACAATCCCAAAAAATGGGAGCCGCTTTTCGAGAGCGGTGCCTTGCCAGTTCGGCGCACCCCACCTGTGAGCAATTTCTTTCTGAAGAAATTGCTCAGTTTATAGTTTATAGTTTATAGTTTA
>CAYNAX010000001.1:3567-29925 GCA_964395745.1 uncultured Candidatus Saccharibacteria bacterium
GAGCAATTTCTTTCTGAAGAAATTGCTCAGTTTATAGTTTATAGTTTATAGTTTAAGATCAATCCGGGTAGTCATTGAAGGTCATTTTGGCAAACTTTAACTTACCAACCTGAACAATCATTCCTTCTTTTACCTTCACAATCTTTTTCCAATCTTTTTGCACCTTACCATCTATTTTTACCCCTCCTTGAGTTATCAATCTTTTGGCTTCACTTTTAGATTTAGCAAAACCCAACCCCACTAAAAGATCAACTATTGAATATTCCTTTTGGGGAGCAAAAAATTTTTTCATCTTTTCTGGCTCTCTCTTCTCTCTAAAAACTCTAATAAATTCTTTCTCTGCTTGACGGGCTTTATTTTTGCCATAATAAAACGAAACTATCTCAAAAGCCAAACGGGCTTTCACATCTCTGGGATTTATCTTACCCTCTTTTAATTTTTCTTCAACTTCTTTTATTTCTTTAAGAGGAAGGGTGGTGCATAGTTCAAAATACAGAGGAATCAATTCATCTCGCATAGACATTATCTTGCCATACATAGTATGAGGATCTTCAACAATACTTATCATATTATCCCAACTTGTAGACATCTTACGCCCGTCCAGGCCGGGTAGCATTTTTAGAGTAATAATGTCTTGGGGTTCTTGATTATAAATTTCTTGTAAAATTCTGCCCATTTTTAAATTAAACAGTTGATCATATCCTCCCAATTCTATGTCTGCTTCAACCATCACTGAATCATAACCCTGAAGTATTGGGTAAATAATTTCCGGTAAATAAATTGGTTGCTTTTTTGTCCATCTCTGTTTAAAGTTCCTTCGATGCACCAATTGTTGAACAGAAAAATTATTGGCCATCTTAAGAAAATCTTCTAGTTTCATTTTTGAAAACCACTCCGAATTATATCTAATCTCTGCCTTCTTTATATCTAAAATCTTGGAAAATTGCTTTAGATAATTACTCATATTTGCTTTGATTTCCTCCGACGTTAGCCCTTTTCTGCCCTCCGGTTTGTCAGAAGGATCGCCAATACGGGCGGTAAAATCACCAATAATTATAACCACTTTGTGGCCCAAGTCTTGAAATGCTCTCAATTTTAAAAGTTGAGCCGCTCTTCCTAAATGAATATTTGGCCCTGTGGGATCAACTCCGTGCTTAACTCTTAAAGGTTTTTGGGAGAGAAGTTTTTTTGCAAGATGTTCTCTGTCAATAATTTTTTCTACTCCTTTTTCTAAAATTTCTTTTATTTTATCGTCTTTGATTTTTGTCTTCATAGAAATTTATATATAAACGATGAGTGCCCCCACCAGGACTCGAACCTGGATCCCAGGCTTAGAAGGCCCGTGCTCTATCCAGTTGAGCTATGGGGGCAAAGTGATTTCAAACTAGTTTATACTACTTAAAAAGAAACTATTAATCAAGGGGGTGGGGAGGCAGAGGAGCAAAAACCTCTTTATATTCTTCTTGTTCGGCTCTCCAAAATTCTTCTTGCCGCTTTCTCGAATATTCTAAAAATTTACTATACTCTTTTTCATTTATCTTCGCCGTAGGGACAATTATGGATTTATTTTCTTTTTCTGTAATTTCAATATAGCGCCAAAGATAAAGACAAATAAACCCTGTAAGCAAAATGGAAAGCAGAGCAAAAATCAAAAAATCATGCCTAGCGACAAAATATGCTGCCTGACTCAAAATTTTCTTTGCTTTTTGTTTATTGAAAGAAATTTTTTTTCTAAAAAACATAAACTTTAATAAAAATATCTTCCACAATATATGTTTCTTTCTCTTTTGTTTGTTCTAAAGACAAGGAAACAGTAGAAACATTAATTATCCACTGGCTGGTTTCTAATTTCCTTAAAAATTGAAGCAGGGGTGTTAATTTTTTGCTTCTTAACCGTATTTTATAGCCCACAAATTCCCTGAAATCTCTATCTGTTTTTTGAATTTTCGTTGGGGAAATCTCTATCTCAAGCCCTAAATTTTCGGCCCATTGTTCTAACGATTGCGTAAAACTCAAGGGGATTTCTCTATCAATAAAAAGATTGTCACTAACTAATTTTTCCATTTTATCAAGATTCTCTTTATATTCACCATAACTTTTCTCCAGGGCATGAAAATTGCTTACTTTTTGTTCAATGGTCGATATCTCTGCTTTCGTTTTCATATACTCTTGAATAATTGATTTCAGTTCTGGAAAAGAACGGCCTAGAGCATACCAAGAAACCGCAAACGCTATTGCTATAAAAAGGGTTATTATTAAATTGTTTTTTGTTCTATTTTCCATACTTAAAATCTAAACGAAATGTTACATCCTTGGTTTTTAAAAATCCAAGGATTTCGATTTCTACCTTTTCAAAGATTGCGCTTTCCTTTAATTTATCTCTATATTTCTCCAAAGATTCTAGGTTTTTAGCGTATCCCAAAAGATACCCTTTTCCTGTCTCCGGACTAAAATTAAAACCTTGAACTGACATTCCGGGTTCAAAATAAAAAGTCAAAGTTTTGAAAATCTCTGTTGTAAATATTTGGTTCTGATAAAATCTGTTTATTTGTTTAAAGGTAGAGTTCAGTTTTGAAATTCTTTTCTCTAGTTGATTTACCTGAAAAAGATCTACTTTCTTTTCTGCAAGTTCTATTTTTGCTTCTTCTAAATAGCTATTGGCTTTTATTTCAAAGACGAAAATCAAAAGCAGGAGAAAAATTAGCAAAAATAAACAGATGCTTCCAATCACCAAAATCAGGCGAAGTTTTTTTTCTTCGTTTCTCTGTTGTAATTCTATTTTGGGAAGTAAATTAATATAATTCATTTTCCTGTGCTGCTCTTAATGCTAACCCGATGGCATTAGTGTATTCTAGGGCTTGGTCTTTGGGGAAATTGTTTAAAACTTCAACATTAACTAAAGGATCTGCTAAATATGTGGGCAAACCAAACTCCTCTTGAAAATATTCTTTTAAGCCCTTCATTTTTGCCCCACCACCGGTTAACAATATTTTTTCTATTTTAATTCCGTTTACAAAGCTTGGGTCTTTCTGGGCTCTTGTATGATAGTAATCTATGTATTTTTTAATCTGCTCTGTAAGATCAGTGAGTGGAGGAATAATTGCTTCAAAAGTCTCTTGCGCCTTCTTTGTTTTTTTTAAAATACCATATTTAATTTTCATCTTCTCTGCTTCTTGAGGATCAACCTTAAGGACCTTGCTGATGGATTTTGTAAAACTTCCTGAGGAAACAGGAATAGAGGTAGTAAACCTTAAAGAAGTACCAGAAAATATCATAAAACCTGTTCGGGTAGTTCCTATATCTAAAATGAGAGAGGGAGGAAACTTTTCTTTTTTTTGGTCGAAAATAGCCCTAACGGTTGACTGTGATTCTGTCTCTAACGATATGGGTTTTAGACCTGCCAACTTCAAAGATTTCACACACTTATCAACAACCTTTTTTGGTAAGGCAACAAGCAATATATATGTTTTGTCTTTTTGAGTGTTTTCTATTATTACCTCCTGACAATCAAGATACACATCTTCAACTGAATAAGGAATGTATTTTTCTGCCTCAAAACGAATTGCTTGCTTTGCCTCCCTTTCTGTCATTTTTGGTAAAATAATTACCTGAGAAAAAGTTTTCTCCTCTGGCAAACAAGCAACAACATAAGGAGAGGATATTTTTTTTCCTTTAACATTTTTTATTAGTTTCTTTATTAAAAGAGAGAGTTTCTCCGGCTCTTTTATTTCACCTGCCTTAACAATACCCGGGGGAACATCAACACGACCAAAACTAACAAGCACATTTTTCTTTCTTCTTTTTTCAATTTGAACAAGCTTAAGAGACCTGTCTGAGATATCCAAGCCAAAACTTTTTATTTTAAGGTTTAGTATATTGACAAGCATTTTACTTAAAGAAATTTTCTTTAATGGTTTGAATAACTGGTGTTAAGCCTATTCTTGTTGCTTCCTTTAGTAAAGAATTTCGAGCAATTTTTTCGGCTATCGGAGGGCTATATTTATAATATAATTCTATCAACTCTTTCCCAAGAGGTGTTTTTTCTAAATATTCGTCTCGGAATTTTCGCAAAATTACCACATCTTGCTCTAATGGAGAACCATAAGCAGCCGTGGCAATAAAACAACCTCTCCCACCACTACCACCTCCGCCACAACCTCCTCCGCACTTCTCTTCAACTATAAAACTGCAACTGGTGCTGGAGGGTAAATAATAACCATCTCCCAGAAATTCTGTTTTTAGAGTGTAGGTTCCCGGAGCAATATTAAGCTTTAAATTTTTACTTGCTGTCCCTGAAGAATTGGTCGTAGCGCTGGTTTGAAGGGAACCTAATTTGAACCTTATACTTTTGCCAGAAAGGTTTCCAATTTCATCGTCAACTTCTGAAAGAGTAGCACTTAAGGTTATTGTAGAATCTTCTGTACCTGAAAGAGGACCGGTATAAGAAATAGAAGTATCTTCTTTCTTAACCTGAAACTGAACTGTATCAGAGGAACCATAATAGACATCATCTCCTTCAAAAATAATCAAAAGATCATAATTGCCTGAATTTTGGCTAAGTTTAATATCGGCTTGGGCTATTCCCTGACTATTTGTTGTTGCGCTTACCTCTTGGGTGCCTAAAATAAACTTTATTGTTTTGCCTAATAAAGGGTTGCCGCTTTCTTGTTCTATCAACTGCCCGGAAAGAATAACATAATCAGAATACTGACCCTCTGTTGCTCCTTGATATTGAATATCAGTGTTAATTCTTGTTTCTTGAACAGATGAGGGGGTCAAAAAATAAGAATAAATTATCAGTGGTAAAAAGATTGTTAGTCCAAAAAAGATGAGAAAAAAATGTTTTTTTGACATAATCCCTAAAAAGTTTATTCACTTACTTTTACTTCTTCCCACTTCACTATTCTATAATTACCTGTGGCAGGAAAATAAGGAGGTGGGTTATATGCAAGGTTTGGCCTATAAGACATCTCTGTGTTTTTGTAACCTGATATTATTTTCCCTGTTTCGTCAACCCAGGTAAAAGTCCAGGTTTTATTGGTAATAATAGATCCTTCTATCTTAATAGAATTTCTTAAATTATAGGGGGCGTACCACCAAGGATAATAATATCTAATAACTCTTCCGTTCTGTGCCATCATTGCTGCTTTAACTGTTAAATCGTCCGGGGCGTAAAGAGGAATAACGATATCTTTTTGTGCAATTAAACCCAAAACTGAGTTTATTCCTGCATAATCTATATTACCATTAATTATAATTTTTTTCATCGTATTTGGGGTTTCAGGAAGTTTAGCCGCTACAACTGTTGCCCTGCCATTAATTGTTCCATCAATCCAAACATTGTCTTCCACAAATATAGGTCCACAGTTTGAGGGTAAACTGTAGGTTGCATAAAGTTCAACTGTGTCAAAATCATTGCTTTCATGTACCCAATCCTCACCATTATATCCCCAAACCTTTTGTTTAAGTTTTTTTATTTTATAAACATCGAGGGTGCCATCTGAATTAAAGTGTAGATAATAACCCAAACCAAGATTGGGAAGATAAATTCCTCTTGTTTTGGCTTCGTTTTTCAGGTACGCTAAATCGTTTGAAATGGAATCAAAATCAATTGGGCTTACTGGAAATTCCCACAATCCTAAATCTTTCCCGGGTCCCTCTCCCCAAATTCCTGGCTTCTCTTGGGGAGGAGAACAACCATGTTCTTCTCCGCAAAGATACGTATCTTTGGCTGAAGTAGAAAGAGCATTCTGACTGCCATCCATTCTTATTCCACCGTTTGAATGAGATGGCCCTTTTACTGCTTCGTTTTCTCCAAACCAAATATTAGAATTGCTTAAAAACGCGTAAGAAGTTATACTGTTTTTCATTAAGGTAATCTTAACAGCCCTTTTTCTGTCAGGAAAATCATTGGTCCAGCCGGTAGAAATAATCTTAATTCCCGGGCTGCACGCTGTTTCTTCTTCTATTGATAATTGATAATACCCGATTATATCTCCTGAAGTATTTTTGTAGTTATAGATTCCTGAAAAAGAAAAATCGTTAGGCCAATGATTAATGTGCCACTTAGCGAAATCTATTCCTGCTTCCGCGATATGAAGACTTTCTTCATACGCTGCTTTTTCTAAAGAAAGTTTGTGTTGAAATAAAAGAAAACTTAATACTCCCCCAAAAGATATCAAAAACACTCCTCCAAAAATGAGAACAAAAATAACCAAAGAACCCTTTTGAAAAATCTGTTTCATAAAACTAATCTTCTTTTAGATTTCTTAATAAAACATCTGTTTCTAACACAAAATTTTGGGGTGGGCGAGCAGGATTTACATTTACTACTAAATACACTCTCATTCTTTTTGTGTTTTTAAGATTGGCAGGAGGACCAAGTTCGTTTCCGTCTTTATCAAAATAACGAAATATTGGAGGAGCATTTCTAACATATTGAGTTAAAGTAATTACTCGCTCCGAACTACTTGGATAACTAACCGGACAACATTGCGGCTCAATAATCCCTTTTTTAAAATTAGTTCCTTCTAAAAAATATCTTATTTTTTCCGTCTCTCCATCGTTATCAATATCGGAAAAAAAAGAAAATTCAAACCCTTCGGCTCTAACAATTGGAAAAGATCCGTCCTCTCCGGCCCGAGCCTCTCTGATTTCCTTCGCCATTGTTTCAATACCTCTTTGTGCCTCCTCAATACTTAATGCTTGCTGAAAAGTATAATCCTTGCCAAAATATCCAAACTCAACCAAACTAAAAACTGTTGTTGCTCCTAAAAGAAATATTAAAACTGCCAAGCCTGCTTCAATTAAAGTAAAACCTTTTCTTTTTCTGTTAATCATATTGGGGCCAAATAAATCTCTTTTGTTATTTCTCCTGAAACATAGAAGGTTTCTGTGTAAGAATTATATCCCTCCATCTGAATTTCTAAAGTATAGTTTCCTTCTTCTAAGGGTATAAAAAGGCTTTCTCCTTGAGAGTTTGTGGGTATGGTCTGGTCGTATCCTGTACTGTTATAAAGACGAGTTGAAACAGAAAAAACCGGATCGCCCGTCGAAGCATCATAAACTTTAACCAGGCAGGAGTTCTGCGCTCCTAAAATAAGCCGCACATCTTTTGTTTCTCCAGGCAATAAATCTATAGGCTGTGTCGTAGGTGTCCCGGGGGGTGATTCTACTCCTATAAGTTGAAGGTCCTCGGGTGAAAGTATGGAAAAATTATAAGAGTCCCATTCTAAATTCGAGATTTCTAATAAACCTGAGCTGTCTGTTTGCAAAATTTCATCTGTCTTATATACGGGATCTCCAGAAGCATCTGTGCCTATGATCTTTTCTCCTTGTAGACGAAATTCAACATTCCCAATAGGAGGATATCCGTTTTCTTCAGAGCCTACAGTGCTAACATTCATTATTCCCAATAAATCTATTTCAAAACCTATCTCTGTGGTTTGATTATTAAAAACACTTACATGGGGTTTAAGAGGATTAGCAATTTCATCTTCTCCATATGTTCGATCTGTACTGTAACCTGTCTTGGTAACAGTAATCTGATAACTTTCAGTGCTTTCAGGCAAACCCAAAAGCACTAAATTACCCTGGCTATCAGTCAGATAGTTAGCATCTATAATAGGGTCTACCTGATCATTATATATGTGAACTTCGGCGTTGGAGACGCCCTGATTCTCTGCGTCTTTTACATTAATAGAAAGAATTCCCCCTCCAACACTTTCTTCTACGGTGGCAGGAACAATATCTGTAGCAAACAATACTTCTCCTGAATTTTCCCCTGCCCATGATACTCTTACTTCTGCTTTTTTATAATCTGTTGGAGTAGAATCATCAGGAGATAATCCATCAGAAGGATCATCTACATAAACTATAGTGGTTTTAACAGTAAACTCCCCACCATTATAAGTTTTGATTTCTTCTTGAGGCACTGGACCAGAAGGTACCCCGCCTGTCGTTCCTACATTTTCGTAAGATAGGCTTCTAATCTCTTCAATTCTTTGGTTTGCCAAAAAAATTGCTGTTGATCTTAATTTAGATTGAGCAACTACTTTTACGCTCAAAATATACATCCCCACAATTCCCCAAAAAACAATCCCGATCAGACCAATCCCTATAATGCTTTCTACCAAACTCATCCCTTTTTGGCTGTAGTAAAGCTTTAACATTTTAGAGGTTTTAGTGCATTGTGCCAATCATTGAATAGATTGGCTTTATCATTGAAACCGCAAACAAAGCAATAACTCCTCCAATAACAAGCAGGAGGATTGGCTCAATAATTGAAGCCAGATTTTGAGTTGTATTGGTTACTTCTTCGTCAAAAAATTCTGCTAACCTTAATAAAACTTCAGAGGTTTGACCCGTCTCCTCTCCTACCTCCAACATTTGAACAAATACTGGAGGATAAATCTCTGGAAATTGAGCAATTATTGAAGAAAGTTTTTTTCCTTTTTTTACATCTTTTGAGGCTTTTATTAAAACCTCCTTAAATTTCTCATTAGAGACTGTCTCTGAAGTAATTTGTAGGGCTTCTACGATAGGCACACCGCCAGAAATCAAAGAGCTCAAAGTTCTGGCGCTATATGCGGTATTAATTTTTTTGATTAAGGTTGAAACAAATGGTATCTTTAAAACAAAATTATCCCAACTATTTTTAAGTTTGCTATTTCTTTTTAGAAGAATAATAAAGGCAATAATCGAAAGTGGAATAAGCAACAAAAGATACCAATAATCTTTAAAATAATTTCCCAAATTCATTATTATTCTTGTGGTTTTGGGAAGTTCTATGTTTAAAGACTTAAACGCTTCGCTTAATTTTGGAACAACCAAAACCAACATCACAACTCCAATTAAAATCATTGCAATTACTACTATCATAGGATACATTAGCGCTCCCTTTACCTTTGATCTCAATCGAAAATCCTTCTCTAAATGAGAGGCGAGAGTATCTAAAACATCTGGCAAGCCTCCAGTTTTTTCTCCCACCTTTACCATGCTTGAGAAAATTTTTGGAAAAACCCTTGGATATTCGGCAAGGGTTTCTGAAAAAGAACTGCCTTGAATAATTTTTTCTTTGATTTCTTGAAGGATTTTTTGAAAATATTTGTTTCTGCTCTGGGAGGTTAAGACATCTAAAGATTTAGGAAGAGAAACGCCAGCCGCAAGCATCACCTGTAGGTTTCTAATAGCCATCATTTTCTCTTTTAAAGGAACTCTTTTTAAACTTAAAAAACTTTTCTTTTGTTTGTCTAAAGAAGCTGAAATTAATAAAAAGCCCTGAGCTGAAAGTTTCTGGGCTAAGTCCTTCACATTAGCCGCCTCTTCTTTTCCAGAAACAGTTTCGCCTGATTCATTTTTTGCTAAATAACGATAAATGGCCATAATTTATTCAATTATTACCCTCAAAACTTCTTCTATAGAAGTAATTCCTTGGGCTGCTTTTACAAACCCATCCTCTACCATCGTTCTCATTCCTTCTTTTAATGCCTGTTTTTGAATTTCTTCATCGCTTACCTCTTGAGTGATTAATTTCTTTATTGTTTCTGTAACTGATAAAACCTCAAAAATACCGATTCTACCTTTATACCCTTCTTCGCAAGTTTTAGTGGGTTTTGGTCTGTAAAATTTAATATCGCGAATTGTTTTATTGCGCCCCTTTATTAATCCTTCTTCTTTTAAGATTTTTGTAATCCTTTCTAAGTCACAATATTTTGAAATTCTTTTTATGGCCGCGTCATCTAAATAATACTCTTCTTTATCTTCGCAAAGCCTCCTTACCAATCTCTGGGCTATAACTATATTAAGGGTTGAGGCAATTAAAAAAGGTTCTACTTTCATATCTATCAATCTTGGAATTGCTCCAGCGGCGCTATTGGTGTGAAGAGTAGAAAGAACAAGATGTCCGGTAAGGGCAGCATTTACTGCTAAAGAGGCGGTTTCATTATCTCTTATCTCTCCGACCATAATAATATCAGGGTCCTGCCTTAAAAGAGATCTTAAACCATTTGCAAAAGTTAAGCCAATCTCGGGTTTCACTTGGGTCTGATTAACCCGGGGCATTCTATACTCTACCGGATCTTCAATAGTAGAAATATTTACCTCAGGTGTATTAAGAATTTCTATCATTGAATACAAAGTAGTTGTTTTTCCTGAACCAGTAGGACCGGTAACTAAAATCATTCCTGTAGGTTTTCGCAAAGCCATTTGAACTTCTTCTAGGTCTCTACCTCTTAATCCCAATGTCTCTAAGTTATAACCCTTTGATTCTTCTGGAAGGATTCGCATTACTACTTTTTCGCCGTTGATAACAGGCAGCACGGATACTCTCACAGAAAATTTGTTACCCCCGCTTTCAAATCTAAATCGTCCGTCTTGAGGTAGTCTGTGTTCATCTAGTTTTAGGTCTGAAAGCACTTTAATTCTCGCCACAATACCCGGAGCAATATTTTTAGGGAGAGTCATTACTTCTCTTAAAATTCCATCTATTCTATACCTTACTAAAACCTCTTTCTCTGTCGGTTCTATATGAATATCAGAGGCGCGATCTAGAACCGCATGCTGAAGCAGAGTGTCAACTATTTTAATTATTGGAACTTCCTGAGCAATTTTTTCTAAATTGTCCTGTTTTTCTGCTTTTGTTTCGATTGTTTTTATGCCCTGCGCCTCTTTTTGAATAATTCTGCCAAACTCTGCACTGAGGGTTTTTTTGTATTGAGCAAGAGCATTTTTGATACTTTCTGGATCAGTAAGTCGGGGCAAAATTTTAAGATTAGTTTTCTTTTTTATAAAATCAATTGTCTGAAGGTCTTCTGGGTCAAGCATAGCCACTTCCAAATTTCTACCTTTTTTCCGAAAAGCAACAATATTATGAGCCCTAGCAATCGGTTCTGGAATAATCTCCAAAATTTCCTTGGGAATAATCTCGTCTTTTAAACTGATAAAAGGAATCCCAAGGATATATGCTTTTAAACGAATGAGTTCCTCGGGTGAAATTAATTTATCCAAAATTAAAACATCTTCCAGTTTTTTACCTGTTTTTTTTGCTTTCTCCTCTGCCTTTTTTAAATCTTTTTCTTTAACAAGGTTTGTGTCTAGAAGAAAAAGTTTGAGTTGTTGATCCTCAACCTTCATATCTAATAAATCTCTTTGGTAAAATTTTATTGAATGGTTTCTTTTATCTTTTTGATAACTTCGTCCAGTTTATAATCTGATTTTACCAGGTATGCTCGCGCGCCTAAACTGACGGCTTTCTCTATTCCTTGGGGGTTCTCTATATTGGTGAGAACTATTACTGGAATATCTTTTGTTTTCTCATCCTCTCTTAATTTTGCCAAGAGATCTAATCCGTGCATTTTGGGCAGAATAAGGTCAAGAAGAATTAAATCTGGAAGTTCCTGCTGCGCCAATCTTAAACCCGTCTCTCCATCAAGAGCGCTGAGAACCTTGTATCCTTCTTTTCTCAGAGTCTCCCCTATGGTTTTTTGAAGCGTTGCTTCATCTTCTATAAATAATATTTTTTTCATAAAACCAGGGTTAATTCTTAGGTAGGATTATTGTAAAAATGGTTCCTTTGCTAAGTTTTGAAGAAAAATATATTTTACCCCCTAGACGCTCAACAATAGTTTTTACAATAAAAAGGCCAAGTCCTGAACCGCAAGGATCTTTCTCCATAGCATTGCTTGCTCTAAAAAATTTTTGAAAAAGAAATTGTTTTGATTTGTCAGGTATACCTATGCCTGTATCCTGAATTTTCAAGATAACTTTTTTTCTCCCCTTATTTCTTGTTATTATTCTCACCCTTCCTTTAGGTTTATTGTATCTAATTGCATTATCTAAAAGATTTTCAACAACAGTTTTTAGCAAATCCTCTGGCTGAGTTATCTCAATTTTGTCAGGATTACAATCAAGCTCTACTTTTATATTGGAGGCCCTTATTAAGGGAGAGAAATTTTTTACCACTTCTCTTATTATTTTGTTAAGGTCGAAGGGGTGTTTAGAAAAAACTCTTGGGTTTTTAATTTTGGCAACGATTACCAGATCATTAACTAAATTGTCCATTCTTTGAATGTTTTCTTCAATAAGGTCGAAATATTCTTTATAAGAAGGAGGGAGTTGCTTGATTTCTTTTTCTTTTTGGACACTCTCCAGCAACCATTTAAGGTTGGTAATTGGGGCCCGAAGTTGATGAGAAACAATATTGGAAAAATCCTCTTTGAGTTTGTTTATTTCTACTAGATCTTCCAAACTTCGGGTGATAACATAAGCAATAACAAACAGGATTGCAGAAATAGCAGAAACTATTAAAGCAACGATACGCGGATCATCAATATATCTTTGGCCCAGAAAATAGAAAAAGATAGTTGAGACAATGTTAATAACGCCCATCACCAAGAACAAGAACTGAGGACACTGCCACAGAGGAAGGCCTAAACTTTTACAGTTTGAGATAAATTTTAGTCTCATAGTTTTATTCTATCATATTGTTTCAACCTCTGTCGACCTTTCGATATTTCGATATCTCGATATTTTTAATTCCTGCTTGAAATTATCATCATTTTCTGATAACCTTGTGTATATAACAAAATTATTAAAAATTAATATGCCTATCAGCAAATCTGCCAAAAAAGCCCTTCGGCAAAGCATCAAAAGAAAAAAAAGGAACCTCTGGTACAAAAAAAGGATGAAATCCTTGATCAAGGAATTTCATTCTTTGCTTGGCGCAAACAAAAAAGAAGAAGCCAAAAAACTTCTTCCTAGCATTTACAAAATAATCGATAAATCAGCCAAGGTTGGAGTTTTGAAAAAGGGGGCTGCGGCAAGAAAAAAATCAAAAATTGCCAAGAAAGCAATCTAATTTTAGGTTTCCAAGATTAATAGCTCAAGCGCCTCTAATGAATCCATCTTTCCCGTTTTCACGGCTAAATCTATTTTAAATAATTTTTGATAGATTTGTTTTAACTTTTTAAGATCAAAAAAACGGCTCAATTCTTGGATTTTTTTTATTTGGAAAAAAGACATTCCAGACTCCTCAATAAAACGAGGGGAGTTTTTTCCTTCTTGATATACAATAAGATTCCTGAACTGAAAATTAATCATTGCTAAAAGATAAAGAGGTGAATCTCCTTTTTGAAGATGTTGATTAATAAGATTAAGCGCTGTTTTTTTATGTCTTTTGGCAATTGCTTCTATCATTCTAAAAACATCTAAATCAATCTCTGGCTTAACAAGTTTTAACACATCCTGGGTGTCTATTTTTCTCTCAAAGAATTTATAGGCCTTTAATTTTGCCAGTTCGCTAGCAAAACGCTCAGGATGAGAGCCTAAAAATTCAACAAGGGTATCCAGAGCGATATCGTCTATAGTAAAATTCTCTTCTTTGAGGTCATTTTTAATAATTTTTTTTATCTCTGCCTTACCTAATAAAGAAAATTGAAAAACCTTTCCTATTTTTTGAATTTCTTTTAAAAGTTTATCTTTTGAAGAAATTTCTTTACTTTCAAAAATAATAATCTCTTGATCCTGGAGTTTCTTTATTCCTTTTTGAAATTCCTCTTTTAAAGTTTTTCTTTCCCACAAAGAGTTTATTACAAAAAACTTTTTCTCTCCAAAAAGAGATTGCGACCTAAACTCCTCTAAAAATTGCCTAACATCTGCATAATCTTTATCAAGAAATTCCGGAGTAAAACCTCTTTTTTTATAATCCTCTATCAATTCTTGCTTTTTTTTCTTAGACAAATATATGTTTTTTCCGTAGATTAAATAAATCATAGTTTTTGACATTTTGGACAAAAATAAGTAGAACGTGATCCTATTTTTCTTCGTTCTATTTTTGTACCACAAACATAACAAGGCATTCCTTCTCGTCTATAAACTTTTCTTTCTTTATCAAACCCTCCTTTCCTACCATCAGGCCTTCGATAATCAGAAATACTTTCTCCTCCCAACTTAATTGCTTTTTTTAACACGCTCTTGATGCTTTTATAAATTCTTTCTGATTCTTTTACCTTAAGGGTGTTGGCTGGTTTAAAAGGGTGAACTCTTGCCCGAAAGAGAATTTCGTCAGAATAAATATTGCCTATGCCTGAAATTATTTTTTGATCCATCAAAACTGCTTTGATTTTTCTTTTTTGGTTTTGTATTATCTCTTTAAATTTATCAAAGGTGAAATTTTTATCTAAAGGATCGGGGCCTAATTGTTTTAAATCTTTTAGGTTCTCTAATTCTCTTGCTGTTAAAAGTTCTATTCTTCCAAATTTTCTTAAATCAGAAAAAGCAATCATTAACCCATTGTCTAAAAAAAATATAAGATGTATAAACCTATTCATTGGATCTTCTAAAGGGCCTTTTTTAACAGAAACCCATTCTCCTTTTTCTTTTTTCCATTGGCCCACAAGCAAATGTCCTGTAAGTTTTTGATGAATTAAGAGTCGCTTGTCTCCTGACAAATAGAAAATGATAAATTTACCCTTTCTTTTAATGTCTTGTATTTTTCTTCCTTTTATTTCTCTCTTGAATTTTGCTAGGTTCGGTTTCTTGATAAGTTTGGGAGTGTCTGTCCATATATCAAGAAAAGTCCTTTGAAGGACTTTTCTTTTCAAATCCAAAACCGTTGTTTCTACTTCTGGAAGTTCTGGCATAATATCTATTTGTTTTTTGCTAAAACAAGTTTGATCTTTTCTACAATCTCCTCTGGAGTAAAGTGGGCTTTAATAAGAAAATCTACCGCTCCCAGATTAAGCCCTTTCTCTATTTCATCTTTCTGTCCTAAGTTTGAAAGAATAACCACCGGAATAGAAGCTGTCTTTTCGTCCTCCTTTATTCTTTTTAAAACCTCAAACCCATCAATACCTGGTAAAATTAAATCAAGAAGAATTAAATCGGGCATTATCTTTTTTGCCTTTCTCACACCATCTTCACCATCTATTGCTTCTTCTACTTCATACCCTTCTTTGATAAGCTTCTTGGCTATAAGCTCTCTTAAGAATTTATCATCTTCAACTATTAAAATTTGTGCCATATATAAGTTTTAATTTTATACAGCAATTTAAAGTGTTTGTTATTCTGGTTCTCCTAACACTGCTTTCACCTTTTGCAAAACCTCTGCTGGGTCAAACTCTGTTTTAATAAGCCAATCCTTAGCTCCAAGTTGCTTTGCCTTATCTAACTCTACGGGTTGTCCTGAATTAGAAATAATAATGACAGGAATATCCTTGATTGATGGATCTTTTTGCATTGCCTCCATTACTTCAAAGCCGCTTATCTTTGGCATTATTATATCCAATAATACCAAATCAGGGACAATATCGCGAATAGCCTTCAATCCTTTTTCTCCGTCTAGGGCACAGTAAACATCATATCCCAAACCTTCTAGTTTGTCTTTTAGAAGGTCTAGTAAAATTTCTTCATCTTCAATAATAAGTATTTTTTTTGCCATAAATTTTCTTTAATATTAACCCTTTTAATATTATATCATTTAAAATGCTAATGGCAAAGTAAAATAAAAAGTTGTTCCTTTATTCTCTTGAGATTTAAACCAAATTTTGCCCCCATGCGCTTCTATAATATTTTTTGTGATAAAAAGCCCCAAGCCCGTTCCCTCTGTTTGCATTCTAACAACATTTGCTCCTCTAAAAAATTTTGTAAAGATTCTCTCTTGTTGATCTTTAGGAATTCCTACTCCAGTATCCTTAACAGAAAAAACAAGTTCACGCCTCTTTTTTCTCTCCTTAACAGAAACTTCTACCTTTCCTTTTTCCGGCGTATATTTAAGCGCGTTTTCTATTAGGTTCTTCACCGCCAAACTTATCTTTTCTACATCTACCTTTACTATTTTTTTGCCTTCAGAAATTTCCAGCTTAAATTCAATTTTCTTTTGTTTAGCATACTCTTTTAACGAATTATATACCGATTCTACAATTTCTGAGAACTCTACAATTTTGGGCTCATAAACAAACCTGCCCTCTTCTATTCTGGCAACATTTAGAAGATCGTTCACTAAGTCAATCATTCTTTCATTTGTCTGATATGCTTTTAAAACAAGATCTTTGTCTTCTTTGCTTAATCTTTTTCCCTCTCTTAAAAGACTTAAACTCCATTTAATAATTGAGAGGGGCGTTCTTAGTTGGTGAGCAGCAACAGATACAAATTGACTCTTCATCTGTTCTATCAATTTTTCTCTTGAAACATCGTGTAAAATAACCAAAATAAGTTTTTCCTTCCCTTGTAATTCAACTATGCTGATGGTTATTTCCAAGAAAAATGATTTACTTATTGCCATCTCCTTTCTAAAAACCTCTTTTGTTTCCTCTCCCGCTATTTTAAAAATTTGGGCCCACCTTCTGTTTTTTCTCTTTAATGTTTTAGCATCTTTCCCTAAAACCTCTTCTGCTTTTGTTTTTAGAAATTCTTCGGCTTTAGGATTAATTAAAATTAATTTCTTTGTTTTGTTGAAAACCAAAATCCCATCTACAAAATTCTTAATAATAGCCTCTGTCTTTTTTCTTTCTTCTTCAGCCCGCCGACGGGCTTCTTCTGTGTCTTCTAATATATTTAAAAGGGCTTTTCGCGACTCCTCTAATTCTTTTGTCCTTTGAATAACCTTCTGTTCAATTTCTTCTTGGATTCTTTTTAAGCCGCTAATATCAGTTATTGCGACAAAAAACCCCACAATGTCACCCTCCACATCTTTTCTTGCAGCAAAAGAAACCTTAACAGCAATCTTTTTTTTCTCTTTTGTTAGTAAGGTCAATTGTATGTTTTCTGTCTCCCCTGATTCTAATAGGTGCTTCTGAATTTTTTTAACTTTCTCTTTTTCTAAGAAAATCTTTTCTAACCTTTCTCCAACAATCTCTATTTGGTTGTATCCTGTTAGTTTTTCAAAAGATTTATTTGTATTGCTTATCACTCCCAAAGGATTTAAATCACAAATCGCTATGGGCAGAAAAGAAAAAAGATCGTTTAAATACGAAGAAACATTTAACAGTTCTTCTTTTGTTTCTTTGACTTCTTCTCTGAGTTTTAAAAATCTCTTTTTAGACAAAAAACAAAACATATCCTATTTCCAACTTATTACATATTCGTGATAGGGATCATTTCTAAACACGCACTTTGTTTCTTCTATTGAAACTTCTTTATCTCCTCCTAAAGCCAGACGGGCTATTTCTGAGAAATAGCCTTTATGATATTGACACATTATCGGGTGAAACTTATAACCTTTAACTCTTATCACTGTATATTTTTCAATTTCATTAAACTCAACTGGCTCAACTTCGCCAAAATCAAAATGTTTTGCCCAATACCGAGGACTTTCTTCGAAACATCTTTTTGGAGAAATAAAATACTTTGTCAAAATTTTAAGAAAAAAAGAAAGTTTCACTGCCGATCTTCCCATTTCAAAAATCCCTTCTTTGTTTAATCCCAAAATCTCTTTTGCTAAAAGAACAATTATCACGCTAATTGCCTCAGGATACATCTCCATGGGCTTTATCTCCTCTAAAGTAAGTTCTATACCAAGTTCTTTCATTCTCTTTTTTAATTGCTCTACCGCCTTCTCTCCTCCTTTAATTTTAATATAATCTATATCTGCTAAAATTACGCCCCCTTTTACATTTCCTGGAATTTTCATTAAACGTTTTACCTCTTTTGGGCTAAGTTTATCTTCCATTTTAAGATTAATGTTTTACGGGTTAATTTTTCGACCTATATTTTTCCAGTTCTTTCTCAAGTTGACGAATTCTCTGTTTTAATTCTATCATTTTTGTTTCTCTTCCTACTGTAAGTTTATGGAATCTTTCCAGTTGCTTTATCCTCTCTTGTAGTTCTTTTGTTCTTTCTTTTACTTGAGCGTCTAAATTCTTTGCCATTTCCTCAAGTTCTCTGGTTCTTGCTTTTACCCTAACTTCTAAAACTTTTTTCTCTTCTTCTAGTTGATCTTTGGTTTCTTTGAGTTGGCCTATCATAAAATTGAATTCTTTTCCAAGTTGGGCTAATTCGTCATTCCCTTTAACTTCCACTCTTGTGTTTAAATCGCCGGCTGCAGCTCTTTTAACCACTTTCACCAACTCTCTAATAGGAGCAACAATCCTCTGGGTAAAGATTACTGCAAAAAACATTGTCATTAATACCACAAAAACAAAAGTAGAGGCTGCCACAATCCATGTGTTAAATATATTTGCCTCCACATTACTAAACTCTTCAAGCGGAAGCATCTCTTTTAAAGGGTCTATTGCTGTTTCGTATCCGCGATTAATGATGTATGCGAAAATTAAGTTTGAAAAAATAGTAATTGCCAGAATACCATAAAAAATTCTGAAAAAGATACTCCCTTGTTTTGCTCTTTGGAGTGGCTTCATTATTCTAATGATACCAAATGTTTTAATTTTTTAAAATAAAGAGGGTTAAATAAGTTTTTGTTGAGTTGGTTCTTGGTTGTTGGATAATTGCTCTTTTTTGCTTTCGGGATTAAAAATCTCGGGCAGTCTTTTGACTAAACTGAAAAATTCAAACTCTTCTAAAATCTTTTTTGCCTTAGATAAGTTCTCCTTATTAATTGCACATTCTTTCAAATTAAAATTTATCGGCGCATCTTTTTTAATCTCAACAAGTTTTCTTGAAAAGAAAGCCTCTTCTTTTGAACGAATTAACTGCTCCCTTAATCTTGGAGATATTTTTTTTGTAATGTCGTGATTTTCTTCTATCTCTTTGTAAAGATTTTCTAAAGAACCAAACTGTTTAATTAAATTAATGGCTGTTTTTTCTCCTATACCTGAAACTCCAGGAACGTTGTCTGAAGGATCTCCCCTTAGGGCTTTAAAATCAATCAATTGTTCTGGCTCTATTTGATATCTTTCTTTTACTTTTTCCTTGTCGTATAAAACTGCCTCCTTAATACCTCTTTTTAGAAGAAGAACTTTTGTGTAATTATCAACTAACTGAAGTGCATCTAGGTCTCCTGTTGTAATGATCGCCTCAATTTTGGGAAAAATTTGTTTTCTCTCTACCAATTTTACAATTGTTCCTATAAGATCGTCTGCTTCAAAGCCCTTAAGTTCAAAAAATTTAATTCCAAAAGCCTTAAGAATTTTTTTTACCTCTGGAATTTGCTCATACAATTCATCAGGGGCTTTCTTTCTTTTGGCTTTGTATTCTTTATAAATATTGTCTCTAAAAGTTGGGGCAGGAAAATCAAAAGCAACAATTACAAAATCTGGTTTTAAATCCTTAAATACTCTAAACAAGATTAAAAGAAAACCATAAACAGCATTAACAACCTTGCCTGATTTTGTAGTAAGTTTTGGCAATGCATGATAGGCGCGATGAACTATCGCATTGCCATCTATAATAACTATCTTTTTCTTCTCCATAAAAGAGAATATTAATTTTCCCCGCACCAAGAACTATAAATTCTTCTCTTTTTTAAATCTACAAACTCGAAACGAATCCAAATGGTATCTTTGGGAAGTATTTCTCTAATTTTTTCAGCCCATTCAACAATGATAATATTTCTTGGGTCTTTTATTAATCTTTTTATTCCTATGCTTTTAAGGTCTTTTGAAGATTTAATTCGATAACAATCTATGTGGCAGAAATAGCCACCCTTCGCTGCCGGAATTGAGTATTTTTTCATAATCACAAATGTGGGGCTTAAAATTTTTCTTTCAATGCCCAATCCTTTAGCAAATCCTTGAGTAAAAGTTGTCTTTCCGCCTCCTAAATCTCCCTCTAGGCCTATAACTGTTGCCTGTTTTCTCGGATGTTTGTTTGAGAAAAAATAATCTAAAACTTTGCGGGCAAAAGTTTTACCTATTTTGCGGGTTTCTCGCGCTGAAAGAGAAGCGCATAATAATTTTTTCTTATTTTTTTCTTTAGGCCTCATTTAGAGTTTACAAAATTGACTTTTGGAATTTTTAGAATTAAATTAAGAAAGATTATGGACGAACTTCAAGAAATCAGACAAAAAATACTCCATTCTCAATCTGTGCTTTTAGTTACCAAAGATGACAAGCCCATCTTAGATTTAATATCTGCATTTTTTTGCCTTTTTTACACTCTAAAAAGGATTGGCAAAAAAGTAAACATTTACCCGGAAACAATCAAGGATAAATTTTCTCTTTTGCCTCATTGTATTGATAACCTCAACTCCTATATTTTGGAAATCTCGCCCCCGAATGACATCTCTGAATTGTACTATCAAAAAAACTCCGAATCTTTCCGACTGCTAATTACTTTATCAAAAAAACCCGCCTCTTCTAACAACATTCGTCTTTTTTCTTTAGAAGACGATCCTCTAAATTCAAATGTTGATTTAATTATTTCTCTTGGAGTGAGAAATTTAGAAGAGTTAGGAGAATATTATGAAAAAAACTTTAAAACATTTTTTGAGGGCTTTATCTTGAACATAGACAACCAAAAAGATAATCTTGATTTTGGACAAATAAATTGGGTAGAAGAGAATATCGCTCTCTCGGAAATGATTCATCAACTGGCCATAAATCTTTTGCCAAAAACAGAAGATAAAATTTTGCTAGAAAATCTTTCTGTAGGAATAATTGACTATTACAAAAAAGATCCCGAAAAAATATTACAGGTTTTCACCCTTGCCCAAAGAAATGCTTTAGAAATAAAAAATATTCTAAGGCCCTTTTTGAAAAATTCTGAACCCGAAATTTTGACTTTTTTCGAAAAAGTATTAAAAAGAATTAAGATAATAGGCAAAAGCAATATTCCTTTAGCGATTTTAACCAAAAAGGAGTTTGGCAATATAGATCGTCAAAAAATTATTTACCTTATTAAGATGCTTCGTACTCAAGTATTCAAATTCCCCTCTTTGCTAATTTTATGGGAACCCCATAATAACTTATCATCTTTTAGAGGGGTTTTTTATTTTCCAGAAAAAGAAAAATTGGTTCATCTTGCCTCCAAGGTAAGAGGACAAACTAATGGAAAAGTCCTTCTTTTTCAAATACCAAAAGAAAACAAGGAACAGTTAATACAAGAAATTTCAAGTTATTAAATTTTATGGTGAAAATAACCGACAAAATTGTTATACCTTCAAACATCCAGAAATTGGTTCAAGAAAAAGTTGAAAGTGTGTCTGATTTTGCCAAAGAAATTGAAAATTTTTTAAATAAAGATATTAGCGAACTTCTCAGTTTAATTTTGGCTGGCGCAATCCATTTGTTTGCCTCAGATATCCACTTAGAACCCCAGGAAGAAAACGTTCGTTTAAGAATCAGGTTAGACGGAATGCTTCAAGATGTCTTTTCTTTTCAGCCAGAAGCATATCGTCTTTTGCTCTCAAGAATAAAATTATTGGCCGGATTAAAATTAAACATCCATGATAGAGCCCAAGATGGAAGTTTTTCTGTTGCATTACCAAATTTAGAAATAGAAATAAGAACTTCTGCCCTGCCCGCAGATTATGGCGAATCTATTGTAATGAGAATTTTAAATCCTCAAACCTTAAAAAACATTGAAGAATTGGGGTTAAGAAAAGATCTTTTAGAATTATTTAAAAGTGAAATCCAGAAACCAAACGGAATGATTATTGTGACTGGTCCTACCGGCTCAGGAAAAACTACTACCCTGTATGCTTTCCTGCGCTTTCTTCAAAAACCCGAAATCAAAATTATTACTATTGAAGATCCAATTGAGTACAGATTGGAAGGAATCTCACAAACAGAAGTTCATCCAGAAAAAGGATATGATTTTGCAAATGGTTTAAGATCCATTGTTCGCCAAGACCCAGATGTGATTCTCGTAGGAGAAATAAGAGATAAAGAAACCGCTGAAATTGCTTTGCAGGCGGCTCTCACCGGCCATTTGGTTTTTTCCACTCTTCATACAAACGATGCTCCGGGCGCTATTCCAAGACTGGCATCTTTGGGAGCAAATCCTATTAATATTGCACCGGCAATTAATATGATTATTGCTCAGAGATTGGTAAGAAAAGTGTGCCAAAAATGCGCTCTCCCAAGAAAAATTACTCCCGAAGAATTTCAAATGCTAAAATCAGAATTCTCTAATCTGCCCAAAGATATTAAAATCCCCAAAATTTCTCAGGATTTAGAAGTTGTGGAAGCAAAAGGTTGTAAATACTGCAATTTTACTGGTTATAAAGGAAGAGTGGGTATTTTTGAAGCTTTTTTAGTAGATTCTGAAATGGAAGATTTAATTCTTAGAAAGCCTTCTGTCTCTGAAATGAGAAAAATAGCAGAGAAAAAAGGAATGGTTTCTATGTATAAAGATGGTTTAATAAAGGTTATAGAGAAAATTACCACTATAGAAGAGGTAAAAAGAGTGGCTATGGAAAGGTGATTAGTTAAAAATTTAAAATCCCTGACTGGAAATCTTGGAAAGCAACCAAAACCAGGATTTTTCCGAGGCATAGCCCAGCCGGAGCCAGGCTACCCAGTAGCTAAGAAAAATCCCTCTTCCAGTCAGGGACTTAATATATTATAGCAAACATCAAAATGTCTGTCAAGAGAAAAGACACCCGTGCAACCGAAGAGACAATAGATGCTGTTTTACGACCCCAAAAATGGGAGGAGTATGTTGGGCAAGAAAGGGTTAAAAAAAACCTGAAAGTTATTATTGAGGCGGCAAAAAAAAGAAAAGAAAATCCTGATCATCTTCTCTTTTATGGCGCCCCAGGCCTAGGCAAAACCACACTTGCTTATCTCGTTGCCAAAGAACTAAAGGCAAATATAAGAATTACAGCCGGGCCCATAATTGAAAGACCTGGCGATTTAGCTGCTCTTCTTACCAATCTTTCTGATGGAGACATTCTTTTTATAGACGAAATCCATAGATTAAGTAAAACATGCGAGGAACTGATATATCCTGCAATGGAGGATTTTAAACTACATCTTGTAACCGGCAAGGGGGCTATGGCACAAACCTTAGAACTTCAACTCCCTAAATTTACCCTGATAGGAGCAACAACAAGAATAGCCCTCTTGTCTTCCCCTTTAAGAAGTCGCTTTGGAGCCACTTTTCAATTAAATTTCTATACAAAAGAAGATATCAAAAAAATTATCAGGCGCTCTGCTAATATCCTTGGGGTTGAAGTAACCGAGCAAGCAATCGACTTAATTTCAGAAAGAAGTCGCTTTACTCCCCGAATAGCAAACAGGCTTTTAAAACGTCTTCGTGATTTCGCTCAAATTGAAGGAAATGGCGTCATTGATAAGAACATTGCCCAAACTGGATTTGAAGCTATGGGTATTGATAATTTGGGGTTAGAAGAATCTGATCGAAAAATCCTGAGAACAATAATCCAGAAATTTAATGGCGGGCCTGTAGGAATTCAAGCATTAGCGGCAACCCTTGGAGAAGAAATCGATACTATCTTAGAAATATATGAGCCCTACCTTCTTCAACTGGGACTTCTAAAAAGAACTCATCGGGGAAGAATAGCAACTGATCTTGCTTATTCTCATTTAGGTTTTACTTCCAAAAGCAAACAAATATCTTTTTAAAATTATTTTGGCAAGGTGAAAAAGATCTTGGCTAAAATTTTGCTTTCTTTTATCATTATTTTCTTTTGGGGTAAAGCAACCTGCTATGCTTGGGAAAATTCTATAGTAATCAATGAAATTGCCTGGACGGGAACTCAAGATGGTTTTACAAAAGAATGGATAGAACTTTATAATCCTTCTGATAGGAATATAAACATAAATGGTTGGCGTCTTATAGATAAACTTGGAAAAATAGACATTACCTTAAAGGGAGAAATTCCTCCTTTTTCTTTTTTTGTTTTAGAGAGATCGTCAGACAAAACTCTTCCTGATATTAAGGCAGATATTGTTTATAGTGGGGCTTTGAAAAATAGCGGAGGCGATCTTGTATTAATCAATAAAGAAGGTAAAATAATAGACCAAGTTTCTTGTAAAAGCGGTTGGTTTGCAGGAGATAATAAGACAAAGAGAACTATGGAAAGAAGGAGCGCTTATGTATCTGGATCAGATCCTAACAACTGGCAAACAAGTATTTATCCTGGTGGAACCCCCAAAAAGAAAAATTTGATTCTTGTGTCTAAAAAAGAGGCAGAAAATGCTTCAAATCAGGAAAGGGTAAATCTAGAGAATTTTTCTCGTAAAAACTCTTTTTTCTCTAAATTTCTCTTGGCAAGTATTTCTTCTTTTTCTTTGACTTTTCTTGTTTCTAAATTTAAATTTAATAAAGAGAAGCAAAATTATTAATTTTGAGCATATGTCTGGTCACAGCCATTGGCATGGCATAAGACACAAAAAAGAACTTGAAGATAAAAAAAGAGCCCAAATTTTCTCAAAATTGACTCGGGTTATAAGCGTTGCTGCAAGAGAAGGTACAGATCCAGAAACCAATCCCCGATTGAGAATGGCTATTGAGCGAGCAAAAGAATTTAGAATGCCAAACGAAAACATTGAAAGGGCTATTCAAAGAGGGGCTGGACAGATTGAAGGCGAAAGTTTAGAAGAATTTACCTTTGAAGCTATTGGCCCGGGAAAAATCGCAATAATTATTGAAGGTATTACCAACAATAAAAACCGAACTCTTAATGAAATCAAAAATATTTTAGCAAAACATAACGGAAAACTTGCTCAGGAAGGATCTCAACGGTGGATGTTCCAAAAATTAGGAATTATTACTGTTAACGCTCAAAATAAAAAAAGGGATGATGTTGAATTAGAGGCGATAGAGGCGGGAGCAGAGGATTTAAAATGGCAAGATTCGGTCTTAGAGGTTTATACTAAGCCAGATCAATTAGAAAAAGTAAAAGATAATTTAAAAAACCTCGGTCTAAAAATAGAATCGGCAACGCTTGGCTGGGTGCCAAATGAAGAAATAGAAGTTCCAGAAGAAATTAAAAAACAGGCAGAAAAACTATTTGAGGCATTGGACGAAAACGATGATGTACAAGAAATTTACTCTAATATTAAACTTCCTTAAGTTATGATCATCTTAGGCATAGACCCGGGAACAGCCACCACAGGTTACGGACTAATAAAGTTTTATAAAAGATCAGGCAGAATAGATTTAATAGATTACGGCTGCATCTTTACTACCCCAGAATTTTCTGATGCTCAGCGACTCAATCAAACATATAAAAAATTAAATCAGGTGGTTAAAAAAAATAAGCCGGATATTTTGGCAATAGAAAGTATTTTCTTTTTTAAAAATTCAAAAACAGCCATAAAAGTAAGCCAAACAAAAGGAGTTATTTTATTTTGGGCAGCAAAAAACAAAATTCCTGTTTACGAACTTACCCCTCTTCAGGTAAAATTAGGAATTGTAGGTTATGGCCGCGCCAAAAAAAAGCAGGTACAAAGAATGATTAAAGAATTGCTTCAATTAAAAGAAATTCCAAAACCCGACGATGCTGCTGATGCTTTGGCTGTTGCTATTTGCTGCTCAACAGCAATCAAAAACCAAAAATGTGAAAAAAGTTCTTGACAGGTTCTTTTCAAAAAATATAATTACCTTATAGGCCACAAAGGTCGCCCCTAAATTAAAAAATAAATAATTTTAAATTTATGGAATATAAATCAGAATTATTCCTTGTAAGCCAAGAAGAATTAGACGAAAACGAAGAAGAAATGCCCGAGGAAGAAGAGGAGACCACAGAAGAAGAAAGTTGGGATGAGGAAGGCGAAGAAGAATTAGGAGGAGATGAAGAAGAAGAGGAATTGGGAGAGGAAGAGGAAGAAGAAGTATAATACTTTTTTCAAAAACCCCCTCGCTTGAAGCGAGGGGGTTTTTGCTTATAATATATAAATATGCTTACTCAAAAGAAAGATAAAAAAATTATCGTAACTAAAAAAAGATTCTTTTTAACAATCTTCAAATTCTTTCTTATTTGTGTCGTTTTTTTTATTGTTGCGGGTTTGGGTATTTTTATCTATTACGCTAAAGATCTTCCTCGCCCCGAGGTTTTTGAAGAAAGACAACTGGCTTTGCCCACAAAAATATATGATCGCACTGGTCAAGTGCTTCTTTATACAATTTATGGAGAAGAGCGAAGAGAGCCAGTGAAATTAAACGAGGTTTCTCCTTATTTGATCAAGGCTGTCCTTGCCGCAGAAGACAAAAATTTTTACAATCACCACGGTATAGATTTCCAGGGCATTATTAGGTCTGTTTTAATTAATCTAAGAATTAAAAAGCCTGTCTATGGAGGATCAACTATTTCCCAACAACTAATTCGTTCCACCTTTCTTACTCCTCAAAAAACCATTTCCCGAAAAATAAAAGAAATAATTCTAACCTTAGAACTAGAAAGACGATATTCCAAGGACCAAATTTTAGAATGGTATCTTAACCAAATACCTTTTGGTCCTAATATTTATGGAGTTGAAGAAGCAGCCCGATCTTACT
>CAYNAX010000002.1:0-15502 GCA_964395745.1 uncultured Candidatus Saccharibacteria bacterium
AAATTATAGAAACCGGAATTAAGGCGATAGACTTTTTTACTCCCCTAATAAAAGGTGGGAAACTTGGTTTATTTGGGGGCGCGGGAGTAGGAAAAACCGTACTTTTAACAGAACTTATTCATAATGTTGCTTTTTTCCATAAGGGTATTTCTGTTTTTGCTGGTATTGGCGAAAGAATAAGGGAGGGACATGAATTATATCAAACCCTTAAAGAAAACAAAGTGTTGCCTTCGGTAATAATGGTCTTTGGACAAATGAACGAAAGTGCTGCTATTAGATTTAAGGTGGGCTTTAGCGCCATTACCATTGCCGAATACTTTAGAGACGCATACAAACAAGATGTTCTGTTCTTTATTGATAATATTTACAGGTTTGTGCAGGCGGGCAACGAACTGTCAAACCTTTTATCTGTTATCCCCTCAGAGGACGGTTATCAACCCACTTTAAATAGCGAAATTGCTTCTTTGGAAGAAAGAATAATCTCAAACAATAATGGAAGTATTACAAGCGTACAAGCAGTATACGTACCCGCTGATGATATTACAGATACCGGAGTACAAGCAATTTTTTCTTATTTTGATTCTATGGCTATTCTTTCGCGAGAGATATATCAAGAAGGAAGAAAACCTGCGATAGATCCATTAGAATCTACCTCCTCTCTTCTAAATCCAGAGGTAGTAGGAGAAAGACATTTTCGCTTATTAAGAGAAGCAAAAGGAATTTTGGAAAAATACCGCAATCTCAAAAAAATTGTTTCTGTTGTTGGGGAATCAGAGCTTTCTCCCAGTGACAGAATAATATATCAAAGGGCCCAAAAATTGCTCAATTTTATGACCCAAGATTTCTTTGTAGTAAGCGACCAAACCGGCAGACCGGGTAAATATGTTAAAAAAGAAAAAACTCTTGCTGGAGTTGAAGCAATTTTGGCAGGTAAACTTGATGATGTTTCTCCAGAAATTTTACTTAATATCGGTGGTTTAGACGATATTAAACTATGAAAAAAACTCCTCTTTTAGATGTTGTTCTTCTCTGCTCCCCTACAATAAAAAAAGAGAGGTTTGAAGGGAAGGCTGTTTCTGTTTCCTCACAAAACCAATTGGGTGATTTTGATATTCTCCCTCAGCATACCAATTTCATCACCCTTATTTACAATTATCTTACAATTGTTACTCCCAAAAAAGAAATAATAAAATACAATTTCAAAAGAGGAGTTTTGAGGGTGCGTAAAAATAAGGTAGAGATATTTTTAGGGTTATAGGTTAGTTTCTGATTTTTGAATTTGAAGAGGTTCTTCTTCAAGAGATTTTTGGGTAAGAACAATTCCTTCAAGAGCGGGTTTTCCGCTTTTTAAATTTTCTAAAATCTTTTTCACTTCTTCGTTTTCTGGATTTAAATTAAGAACTTTTTCAAATATCTCTATTGCCTTTTCTTTTTGGTTTTCTTTATCGTAAATCAACCCGAGCATATAAAGAGCATTGGAATAATCGGGCTTTAAACTTATGGCTTGCTCAAAATTTTCTTTTGCTTTGTCGTATTGTTGAGTTCGCCAATAGAGTATTCCTGTTTGAAACAATACACCTGCATCTTTCGGAGCATATTTTTTTGTTTCTTCTAGCTTATTAAGCGCCTCTTTGGTATTGCCCTGCTGATCATAAACAACCGCCATTAAATAATGAGCCGGGGTGTAGTTTTTCTTAAGACCGACTGCTTTGTTAAGTTGAAGAAGAGCAAGTTTCAACGCTTCTTTTTGAGAATCCTCTTTATTTTGACGGGCAAAATCTTGAGCAATGAGTATGTAAGTTCTTGCCATTTCGGTATAAGCAAAAGGAGAGGCAGGCTCAAGGTCTATTGCTTTTCTATATGAGGCAAGCGCCAACTCCCCTGCTCCGGGAAGACCTATAAGGTTTCTATAAAAATATCCCCGAGCATTCCAGTTTGCCGGATTGAAATAATTTAGTTTAAGCGCCTTCTCAAAGGCCTTTATTCCTTCTTGGATTAAATCGTTAACCATGGAGGTTTTATCTTGTTGAGGAATATCTTTATCTTGAGATACTATATTCGCCTGCAAAAGGCAAACTTGAGCAAGAGATCTCCAGTATAAGTCATTGGTTGGGTTAAGTTGTGTGGCTTTACGATAATAGTCAATAGATTCTTCTGGTAAGCGACTATTTGCCCCTTTAAGATAATTAACTTCTGCTAAGCAGTTTTTTGTTTCTACAAAAAAGCAAATTACAACAAGGGCAAGAATAATAATATATAGAGTTGCCCCTATACCTTGAGTCAAGGAAGAATTAAAAGAAAAAACTTTGGTTTTTTGTCTATCAAAAAGCAAGAAAGCGCCAAGGAGTATCCAGAAAACGGTCCAGAGAAAAAAGTTATAAGAATAGAAAAATGTTCCAATTATTAAAACAATGAGTGCAAGAGCAATGCCTACAACAACTCTTGGGTCTTCGTCCCTTTGAAGATGGTTTTTAATCACTTTTGCAACCCTCCAAACAATAACAAAATAGAAAAGCAAAAGAGCAATACCACCAATAACCCCTTTAGTAATAAGCCAATCAAAAAAAGTTGAGTCGCCAGATAAAAATCTAGTATTCCAGAAAATTGTCTGATTAATAACCGGTGAGTGATATTTATTGTAGCCATAAACAAAATTACCCGGACCAATACCAAAAACAATATTTTTTGTATTTTCGTTATATACTCCTTTTAAAATATCTGTTTCTGTGCCAAATCCTGGGGAGACCTCATTGGGAATATTTGGAAGAAATTCCAATCTTGGGGCAAAAAAGAAAAAGAAAACCGAAACAATCAAAAGCAAGGATAAAACAAGCGTCCAGACAATTTCTTTTTTTGAAAAAAGGTTTTTTGTTGCAAATATGGATAAGCCAGCAGAGAAGATAAAAAGTTCTATCCAGGCAAGTTTTAGATCATAAAGAATAAGAGCAAAGAGAAAAACCAAAGAGACAATGCTTAAAAAGATTTTGCCTTTTTTGGTTTTTTCAACAAACAACAAAACCAAAGAAAGAGGTAAAAAAATAGCAGAGACCAGCCCACCTAAACTTATTCTTCCCAATAAGTTAAAAGATGATATTTTTGTAGAAGAAATTGGTAGAATAAAAATATTGAATATCTGCAAAATTCCAAAGAAAACGGCAAGGCCCACGGAAAATATAAATATCTTTAGAATTTTTGAGATATCTTCTTTTTCGAAAACTTGAGAAACCAAAAAGGCGTTTAAAACCAAAATAAGAAAGGTTAAGAAATTATCCGTGGGGTTGGATGCCAAGCCCAGAAACGAAGAGGCCTTGTAAAGAGATAAACTGGAACTAATAAGAAGAACCAGCAAAAGCCCAAAAGAGGCAAAAAATATTGGATTAAGTTTTATTTTAAGTTCTTTTTTAAAAATGCCTTTTGCCAACCAGAACAAAAGGGCAAGAAGGGTGAAAAAAAGAAATACTTCTCTTTTGGGAAAATCTAAAGTGTTTTGAAAAGATAAGCAAAAAACAAGAGGCAACAGAAATACATTAACTATCAAAAGTGTTTTTTCAGGAGAACAAGAGAGTAAGTTTTTAATTTTTTTACTCATATTTTGGGATTATTTAATAACACTGACTTATTCTATACTATAACAAATAAGTTGATTGTCAAACTGATTCTCTTTTAAGAGTTCTTTTAGAAGTAAGATAAATATTTTCCACTATGCCAAGAGCAATGTATATAAAGAGTAAAGAACTTCCCCCATAACTTACAAAGTACAATGGCAACCCGATAACTGGCAGAAAACCTAAGTTAGTTCCAACATTGATAAAAAATTGAAAAATAAGGAGGGCGGCTATTCCTGAACAAAAAAGGCGGGCAAAATTATCCTGAGCAAGAAAACTTATCTTGATAATTCTCCAAATAAGATAAAAATATGCCGCCAGCAACAAGCAGATTACAAAAAACCCAAACTCTTCAGCAATAGCAGAAAAGATAAAATCTGTCTGAGGTTCTGGCAAAAAACCATATTGTGTTTGAGTGCCTTTTTTGAATCCCTGTCCAAACAATCCCCCATTGCCTATGGCAATTTTTGCTTGTCTTTGATTCCAGCCAATCTCTAAGGGTTTGTAATCTGGCTTTAAGAGAGAGATTATTCGCTCTTTTTGATAATCTTTTAAAAGATTATTCCAGGCAAAAACCAAAAGAATTATTCCAACTAAAACCAAAATTAAGAAATGGCGCATTTTTATTCCTGAAACAAAAAGCATGCCTAGCCAGAGAGCAATAATAATTAAAACTGAGCCCAGATCCGGCTGTTTGTAGATAAGAATTGCGGGAATGAGCACATAAATGCCGGATAAAATTATGTGTCTGATTTTGTATAATTCTTTGTGCCGAAAAGAAAAAAACTTGGCAAGGACAATTACCAGTATTATCTTTACCAGTTCTGTGGGGCTAAAAGAAATGATGCCCAAATGATACCAAGCCCTTGTGCCCCTTATTTCTTTGCCAAAAATAAAAAGGCCGGAGAGCAAAACTAAACCCAAACAATACAAAAATAATACAAAAAAAGAATTAGTTCTAAAAAGCCGATAATCAAATTTAGCAAAAAGAAAAAGAAAGATAATTGCTAAGAGAAAAAAAACAAGTTGTTTGTAAAAGTTTAAAAAATTTTCTTGAGAAGAACTATAAATTGATAAAAGACCCAGAGATGTTAGAAAAAAAGATGAGGCAATAATTCCCCAATCAAGATTTTTTAAAAAATAAATTATTCTGTTTTGCAGCATAATTACAAACTCACTTTTAGCCCTCGTTTTGTATTTTTGAAAACACCTATTGATTTAACACAAAACCAGGAGGCTGTATCGAGCGGACATTCTGGGTCGCCCGGAGAATAAATAGTTGTCTGGTAACTTGCTCCGTTTGGTAAAGTAAAAGAACTTGAAGGAGGAAGTTCGCTAGGATAACTATAAGATTTACGATCATAAAGAGTTCTTTCTATGCCTGAATCTGCTGCAGATAAAGCAATTACTGATTCTCCTATGTGGGCAACTGACTGAAGTTGCAAAAAGATAATGGTACTTATCCCAAAAACAATTGCTAAAAGTAAAGATAAAATAATAAGGGAGAAAAATAGTGCTGAGCCTTTTTGTTTGTTCTTTTTCATATGTTTTGATATTTCGAGATGTCGGGATGTCGAGTTTAATATGTGTCAGGATTGCGCTGGGAAATACTTGTTTGAAGATTAATTTTTCCTGAATCAGTTTTGCTTTGTGCCTCAATCACTATCTTTACAAGAGGTTGTAGGTAATCACCAAGCGTATCTCCGCTAAGTTCAAAACTCAATTTAGTAATCTTGATATTTGGGGAGGTTAAATCAATAATTGTATCTCCGTTATCAAATTTAATCTGTTGATTAACAGAATCCCAAAAAAATTCTTGACATTTATGATCTTGTAAAACATTAATAAATTTAATTCCTGAGCCCCCTCTTGTAATTTGATAATTGGTGCCTTCCGGAATACAGATGCCATCTCTATCTTTTTCTGCCATTCTCAAATTTCTTCCCATCAATTCTATAGCATAATTTGTTTGGGCAACAATTTTTTTAAGATCAAGGGCTGTTTTTTGCGCTCTAACAGAATAGACAAAAATTCCTGTCACAGAAGTAATAAAAACACCAAAAACAGCAGTAACAATCAGTAATTCTGTTAAGGTAAATCCTTTTTTATACTTCATAGCCAATTATAAATTTTTTCTATTGTTTCAAATTCATAATTCCTTGACCCTTCTTGCCATCTAACTTTTACCCTAACCATTTTTGAATCTGCTCCATCAGAACTTATCCAGATTTCTCTTTGAAATTTAGTGGTTTCACCATTAGAATAATTGTATGTACCATTGATATCAATTTTAAGATAACGAGAGGCGCAACTTAAAATATTGGGATCAGCGTCATTAAAAAGCATATTCCAATCTATTTCATAACAGCCATCTGCAAACCCTTCGTCCCAAGAATTAGAAGAATCAGCACCTAAATGTTTTTCTAAGAAATTCGTATCTCTGATATTTTTTATAAACTCTATCCCTTCTTGAGCCAGATAAGCGGCTGTGAGATGATTTGAGGCGTGTTTAATAAATTGAGCAGATTGCTGAATAACTCCGTATGCTCCAAGCATTCCAATAGTAAAAACAAAAATTGCTATCATTAATTCTGCTAAAGTAAATCCTTTTTCTTGGTGTCTTTTATTGCTCATAAACCAGTCCTGATTTATCAAAATAAATTCTTCTGGAAAATGATGGTTGGCTCTCAAATACTAAATCTATGTAAACTTGGGGCGATGAGATCTCGCTGGCAGCAGCATAAAAGAAAACTTTGGGTGAAGGAGGCTCAAAAGTAATATTTAAAATATTTGAACTAGCGCTGTTAATTTTAACCCTCTTCTCTAAAGATACCTCCTCTATGAGCTCTGGGTGTCCATTACAAGGAGTGCCCGAAAGATCAAGTATATGGTTACCGTTACAATCAGCAAAAATCCTAAAATTATAAGGGTTGCTTAAAGAAAAATTAATGCCATATCCTCCGGAAGGCACTATCCCATAAATTTCTTTGGTAGAAATAGCCATTTCTCTTGTGTTTTCTGCCCTCGTAATAACAAGGTTAGACGCTCTAGAAATAACAACCCCTCCTTGTCCCCCACCTTGATATGCCCAGAAAGAAAAAGCCAAAAGAATTGCAATAATTGCTGTAGAAATAAGAAGTTCTGCTAAAGTAAAGCCCTTATTTTTATTTAAGAAAAGAGGTTGAAATACCATAAAATTATCTCATTACCCCACAAAAGAGAGAGAAAAAACCCAATAATAAGAATAGGTCCAAAGGGTATTTCGCTCTTAAGTGTCTTTTTTTTGAGAGCAAGCAACCCTATTGATATTATAGCACCTATTAAGTAACTTAAAAACAAATTTACCAAGGATAATTTCCAACCCAAGATAAAACCAAGCAAAGCCCCGAGTTTTATATCGCCAAAACCTATCCATTTTCCTTTTGAGAGTAAATATTGAAAAAGAAAAAAAGAACTAAAGAGCAAAGCCCCAAAAATTTTATTTATTAAAAGTTCGGGGAAGATCCAGACATTAAAAAGAATTGATATCAATATCCCAAAAAAAAGAATTTTATCAGGAATAAGATAATATTTTAAATCAAAAACAAAAATAACAATTAAAACAGAGGCAATAAGAATATAGTAACAAAAAAGTTGCCAAAAACTTGGCAAAAAAGTATTATAAGGCAAAAAATTGTTTGGAACGACAAGAGGCAAAATAAAAATTAAAGCAGTAAAAAGTTCAACCAAGGGATATTGCCAAGAAATCGGCTTCTGACAATAACGACATTTTCCTTTTAGAAAAACAAAGCTTAGAAGAGGAAGGAGATCAAACCAATTCAGAGGGTGATTACAGTGAGGACATTTTGATCGATCAAGAACAATTTTTTTATTTTTTTTAATTCTATATATAACACTATTTAAAAAAGAGCCGACCAAGAGCCCAAAAATAAAAACAATTGGAATTAAGAAAAATTTTGTCATCATCTTTTATTTTAGAAATAAAATTGCTGCTTTTCAATTTAAAAGAGACAGCCCGAGCTTTTAAGGCTCGGGCTTAGCAATCGATTATTTCTTTATCCTTATGGTCCCCCAACACAAAGAGAGTCCGCATTGACGCACATATTAGTATCTGTCTTTTTAAAATTTCCTCTGCCGTCTAAACAATAAAAATAATTTACACCCGGCAAATCTACACTCAGACAATAATTTTCTTTGTCAGAATAACAAAGAATGCTCCCTTTCATTTTGCCTTCAATATCTTTTTTAATATCAATAAGTCTTGGATCAATTGAACTAAGCGTTCCTCCAATACAAATATTTGCATATCCAGAATTTCCTTGATAATAAATGTCTTCTGCTACTTTTCTAAATTCTGCCATCTCAGAAGCGATTCTAGAAAGTCGTCCTTTTATTTGTGCATCTCTAACAGTTAAAACCACTGCTGCCAACAGAGTCATTCCTAAAGCAATAACCAAAAGAAGCTCTATCAAAGTAAAGGCTTTCTCTTTCATTTTCAACAAACTAAAAAACGAATGTTAAAAACTACGGAGTACAATCAATATTGGTGGCAGTACAGGTACCTGCTGTAATCTGACCGGCGAATCCGGTGGCATCTACACAAAACGCTTTGCTTGTATCAGAAACCAAAGTTGCTTCTACACAATAATCATCATCGCTTGCATAACAAGTCGCCGAAGATCCATTAGTAGTAATATCACTATTGATTGTGGTCAACTGACTACCATAAGTAGTATGTGATGTATTCAGAGTACCCGATGAACAAAGCGCAGAATAGGAATTATCGTCTGTATAAATCATTGCTGCTATGGCTCTTGTCTGCTCTACTGCTGAAATTACTCGAGTATCTTTTGCCTTTTGAGGTGCTTGTCTCAAGGAAACTAAAACAATTGCTGCTAAAATGCCAATAATGGCAATAACTACCAATAATTCAATCAGGGTAAAACCTTTAGATTTCATAGTTTATATTTATAAATTAATTATTAATTTTCGACCTTTGAATATTTTTCTTATATTATTATTGTAACCTAAATAATTCAGTTGTGTCAAAAAGTAAACTACCCTAGATGGCAAAATTGCTGATTGTATTATAAATAGGAATAAATACAGAAAACATTAAAATCACCACTAAGCCACCTGCGAAAAGCAAAAGAATTGGCTCAATAAGGCGGGTTAAAGAAGATACTGTTCTATCTATTTCTCCTTGATAAAAATCAGCCACTTTTGTCAGGGCTTCATCTAATCTTCCCGTTTTTTCTCCCACTCTTACTAATTGGACCACCATATTAGGAATGCTTTGGGGATATCTTTCAAAAACACTACTTATGGTTTCTCCTTTTCTTACTGCTTCTTTGGCGTCAAAAATAATATCTTCATATTTTTTGTTTCCAATAACACCACCAGCAATTTCCAGCGCCTGAGTAATTGGCAATCCCGCTTTAACTAAACTGGCAAGATTTTCAGTGAGCCGACTCAGGTATATTTTTTTTATTAAATTGCCAAGGATAGGCATCCTCAAGAGGATTTTTGCCAAAATCTCTCGCCCCTCTTTTGTCCTAAAATAATAAACCAAAATGCTCACACTTAACAAAAGCAATATCAAAATTACCCACCACCAACTTCTTAGAGAAGATGCCACCGAGATAACCGCTCTGGTAAACCAAGGAAGTTCTACATTAAAAGATTGTAGACTTTCTATAAATGTGGGAAAAATAAAAAATATCATCAAAAGGGCGATACAAAGAAGTAAAAACATTACAAAAGCAGGATAAGTTAAGGAACTTTTAATTTTTCCCATAAGGGCGTATTCTCTCTCTAAATGTTCTGCCAAATAAGTTAAACTTTCGGAAAGTTTTCCTGATGCCTCGCCTGACTTTACCATATTTACAAAAAGATTTGAGAATACTCTAGGAAATTTAGCAAGCGCCTCAGAAAAATAAGTACCTCCTTCCACATCCTCTGTTATATCTAAAACTATTCTTCGAAATTTATCATTTTCTGTCTGAAGAGCAACTGCCCTCAAAGACTCTACTAAACTTACCCCTGACTTTAGCATCAAAGAAAGTTGTCTTGTAAATAAAACTATTTCTTTCTTTTTGATACCGCCAAAAATACTAATTTCTCTTGCATAAAACGGTTTTTGCGATTCTTCTTCTAAATATGTCACATAAAGCCCTTTTTCTTGCAACAAAGCCACTGCCCTATTTTTTGAAGGCGCCTCAATAATGCCGATTTGAACCAAACCGTCTTTAGTTCTTGCCTGATATTTAAGTTTCATATATTAGAAATATTTTTTTAATAAATCTCCGAGTTCTTTTGGGTTTATAGAATAGTTATATGCGTCCTCCAGCGTAATTTTTTTCTCTTTCGTTAATACTGCCAGTGACTGATTTAGAGTCATCATTCCTTCTTCTGCTGAAGTTGAAATTACCAAAGGAATTTCATGAATTTTATTTTCTCTAATTAAATTGGAGATTGCCGGGGTATTGAGAAGAATTTCGCAGGCAGGAATCAATCCTCCGCCTATTCTAGGAATTAATCTTTGAGATATTACTGCTAACAAAGCGGAGGAAAGTTGTGCTCTTACCTGTGCTTGTTGAACTCCGGTAAAACTATCAACAATTCTATGAATAGTTTGAGCAGCTGAATTAGTATGAAGGGTGGCTAAAACTAAGTGTCCTGTTTCTGCCGCAGTTAGAGCAGTAGCAATTGTTTCAGGGTCTCTCATCTCCCCCACCATTATTACATCTGGATCTTCTCTAAAAGTGGCGCGTAACGCCCGAGCAAAAGAAAGAGTATCTGTATATACTTCTCGCTGATCTATAATAGAAAGATCGTCTTCAAAAACATATTCAATAGGATCTTCTATGGTTATAATGTGCTCTGCTCGGGTATGATTAATTTCATCGATCAAAGAAGCAAGAGTAGTGGATTTACCATGACTTGCTGGTCCGGTTACCAAAATAAATCCTTGATGCGACTTTGCTAATTTGTGTAAAATTGGTGGGAGATTTAGTTCGTCCAATGTGGGAATTCTTGCAGGAATAAAACGCAAAACGCAACTTATCATTCCTTGTTGAAAAAAAACATTGCCTCGAAACCTACCAAGTTTTCCCAAAGAATAAGAAAAGTCTATATCAAGTTCCTTTAGTAATCTGTCAAATTGGTTTTTATCTATCATCTCTCTTACAATATTTACCACTTCTTCTGGTGAAAGAACGCTTTCTCCTTTTATGGAATGAAGTTTGCCATCTATTCTCAGAATAGGTTTTCTTCCTGGAGAGAGATGTAAATCTGATGCCTTATTCTTGATGGTAATTTCAAGCAATTTCTCTAAGTAATTTCTGTAATTTTTCATATCAGTTTTTTAATTTCTTCTACTACCTCGCTTGGGGTGAAATTAGATTTTATAAGGTATTTTTCTGCTCCCAACCTCATCCCCTTCTCTACTTCTTCTTTCTGCCCTAAGTTTGAAAGAATGATTACCTTTATTTTTTTGTTTTTTGTTTTGACTTCTTTTAATATTTCCCATCCATCTTTGTTAGGCAAAACAATATCAAGCAAAACTAAATCTGGTTTTTCTTTTTCAACAAGCTCCAGGGCTTTATCACCGTCATCAGCAACAACAACTTCAAAGTCTTCCTCCCTTAATTTAGTGGTATAAATATCTATGAGAAAAGGATCGTCTTCTACTAATAATATTTTTTTCATATCTGTTCTTCGGTTACTCTGATAACTTCTTCAATTGTTGTTAGTCCTTTGAGGGCTTTTATTATTCCGTCTTGACGCATTGTAATCATTCCTTGTTTCTTTGCTTCTTTTTGAATTTTTTCCTCGGTTGGCTGGGTTAAAATAATTTTCTCTAAATTCTTTGTCATTTGAAGAACTTCAAATATTCCTATTCTGCCCGAGTACCCGCTATGCCCACACTCTATACAACCCTCTCCTTTCCAAACCCAAAGGTCTTTTGGAAGTTCTTTTTTTACACTTGGTGGCATTTTTTTTATTTCTTCTAAAATCAAATCTAAAATTTTTCCCTGCGGCCTTACTTTCTTTTTACAATGAGGGCATACTCTTCTTACTAATCTCTGAGCAATAGCAATATTAATAGTGGAAGGCAAAAGAAATGGTTTTACGCCCAAATCAATTAATCTGGGAATTACACCTATAGCATTATTGGTGTGGAGGGTAGATAAAACAATATGTCCGGTAAGAGCAGCGTGAGTTGCCAATTCTGCTGTTTCAGAGTCTCTAATTTCTCCCACCATAATAATATCCGGATCCTGTCTTAGTATGTGCCTCAAACCGTTGGCAAAAGTATATCCAATTTCTGGTTTTATTTGAGATTGACTAACTCCTTCAATATAAAACTCAATAGGATCTTCAAGCGTTACAATATTAACGCCTTCTTTGTTAAGAAATTCTATGATTACATACAAAGTAGTGGTTTTTCCGCAACCAGTAGGACCTGTTGCCAAAATCATTCCGTAGGGTTGTTTTGCGGATTCTCTAATGAGCCGCAAAGAGTTTCCTTCTAGTCCCAATTCTTCAAAAGTTTCAAGTCTTTCTAATGGGTTTAGCACCCTCATTACTACCTTTTCTCCTGTCATTGTGGGAAAGGTAGAAACCCGGAAATCTATATTTTGATCATTAATACTAATAGAAAACCTTCCATCTTGAGGAATTCTTGTTTCGTCAATACGTAGATTTGAAATAATTTTAATGCGAGAAACAATTGAAGGATGAATATTTTTTGGTAGATATAAGCTTGAGTGAAGAATACCATCCATTCTAAATCTAACTCTGGTCTTGGTTTTAAGGGGTTCTATGTGTACATCTGAAGCGTGTCCTTCTACGGCATGTTTTAGAATTACAGCCACCATCTTGCTTATAGGGGCTTCTACCATTCTCTCCTGAACCTCTTTATATCCTTTAGGAAGTTTCTCTAGCGCTTTCACTTTACGAACCTGCAATTCCTGCTCTAATTCCTTAAGGGCTGTTTTTACTTCTCTCCGAAGCGTTCCATACCTCTTCATTGCTTCTCTAAAATCAGAAAGGGAAATTAAGTATATTTTGTAATCAAAATTGTGCTGTCTTGCGAGAAATTTTAATGCTTCTTGCGCTTTTATGTCTTCAGGATACACCATTCCTATAGATATCGTGTGGTTCGTTTTCTCTATGGGTACCATCTTATAATATTCTGCTGAATCTTTTGGAATAAGTTCTAAAAGATCTGAAGAAATACCCTTAACATTTATTTTTTTGAGAGGAATAGCAAAAATTTCGCTTTTAATAGCAAAAACTACATCTTCTGGAACTAAATTTTTTTCTATGATGATTTCTTCGGGCTTTTTTCCATAAAGTTCAACCTCTTCTTGAAGAGAGGTTGCTTGTTCTTCTGTAATTAAGTTTTTATTTAAAAGTTCTTCTATTAACCTCATTGGGAAGGAGTTAAGACCGATGGAGTAAGGGTTGGTGTTGGAGTGGGAAAAACAAATTTTTCAAAAGGGTTTCCTCGAGCCGGCATTGTGCCCATTTGTGGCACTTGAAGAGGAGAATCCAGTTTTTGAAGAAGAGAATTACCAAACACACTCCAATCAATAATAATTTTTTGGGGCTTAACAGTTTGAACAGTTGGCAAAACCTCCTGATTGCTAAAACGTACAACGACAAAAATTAATAAAATTATTATTACTATTCCTGCCCCCAAATAAAAATATTTCTTTCTGTTTTTTTGTTCTAAAAATATTATTGCCATAGATCTAATCTTTATATAAAAATGTTTGAGCTTTTAATTGAAAAGATAAAAGATTCTCAAAATTAGTTTCGCTAATGTCAATTTGAGTCACTTTTATAAATAAAGAACTTCTCTCTATCTGACTTAAAAATTGAATAAAACTTGGGTAGGAAGCAACAAGATTAAAAGAAAGTTCTCGTTGGTAAATCGTTGGTTCGGCAAGTGTATTTTGATTTTTTTCTCTATAGGGCTTGGGGCGACCAAAAGTAATATCAGTTATTAAACCTCCACTATCTTCCGCTGCTTTTTCAATAAAATAAATCAGTTGAGCCTGATTTGGATGACTTGAATCAGGTAAAATAGCGTTTATTTTAGCAAGCAAATCTTTGTTTTCTTCTAGTTTTCGATCTAGGTCTTGTAAATAATCGAGGTTTTTCTGAAAATTCTCTAAATCTGTTTTTTTGGTTTTGAAATCCAAAAACGCCTGAGAAAATTTATTATATTGAGGCACCACCAGAACAAAGATAATGATTATATCGAGCACAAAGAGTAGAAGTATAATTGTGGGAGAAAATTTCATTGTTGAGGGGTTAAGTATTCAGAAGAAAGAAAAATAGACAATGTAAATTTTAGATTGCCTTCTTTTTCCACTTCCGCGCCTTTAAAATCAACTCGTTGAACTTCGGGGATTGATTCGTATATTTTTATTTGTTGAGCTAATGATTCTTTATTGGATGAATAACCAGAGAGTTCGATTTCCGGTTCTCCGTTATCTGTTTCAGTAAAGACAAATGATTTTAAAACAATCTTTGGATGAATTGTTTTATCAAGCAACTCGCTAAATATTTTTGATGGCTGAGAGTAAAGCGCGAGAATTTTAGAAATATTTTTAAATTTGTCTCGGTAAGTAAGCATCTTTCTTTCTAATTGCCGAAACTCTTCACTTCCTTTCTGTGATTGGAGTTGTGCCGATAAATCTTCTGTTTGTTTTTGGTATCTTCCTGTCTGCACTTTAAAAATCAAGAAAAGAGACAAAGATATTATAAAAATTGAGAGAAAAACAAAAAACAGTACGTTATTAAAACGAGAAGGTGCTTCTCTTTCTCGCTTCTTTTTGGGAATAATCTCTACCATAAATATTTAATTTAGGGTTTGTGAAATTAAGAATAAAATTTAGTTTGAAATCACTCTAACCCTCTCAATGCTGTCCCTACTGCTATTGTAAACTCTGGGCCTATTTTTTTCAACACTTGTTCTAAACCCGGCGGGAAAGAAAGACCTAAAAACGGGTTGGCTACTTCTGTTACTATTCCGAATTTCTGATTAAATAATTTGTGAAGTCCCGGCATCAAAGCATTCCCTCCTGATAAAATTATTTTATCTATTTTTTCTCTCTCTTCCTGAGAATATTGATTAAAGACCTGGCTTACTTCTCTTAAAAGATTTTCAACAACGGGCATTAAAATTTCTCTTATTGTTTCTTCCTTTTCAACGCCTAACATACGTTTAATAATTTCGGCTTTTCTTGAATCAATCTGAAAGGCGTCTTTTAGTACTTGGTCAAATTTTTCTCCCCCTGTGTCTGCACTAAAAGAGGTTTTAAGCAGCCCCTTTGATACAATGTTAATAGTTGTACTTTTTTGCCCTAAATCAATTACAGAAACCACTTGTTGCTTGTCTTGAAAACGGATGGCTGCTCGACTGAGTGCGAAAACCTCTGCCTCTAGTGCCCTAATTTTTATTTTCAAACTATCGGCTATCTCTTGATATTGTGCTATTACTCTGTTGGGAACGGCTATAAGTAAAATTTTAAGCGGGGTCTGACCGCTCTGTCCGGGAACACCTTTGATAACCTGCCAATCCAAAGTAACGTCTGCCAATGGCAAAGGAATGTGTCTTGGGGCTTCGTATTTTACCGCCTCTTTCAATTCATCACTACCCATTGGTGGCAATTCAAAAGTAGTAAAAAAAGTTGAGTAATCAGGTAAAGAAAAATATGCTTCTCGGGATTTAATATGCGCTTCTTCTAAAATTGCCTGTATGGCATTTATGATATTTTTTGTTCCCAAAATCAAACCTTCGGGACTATATCTTCTGAATTCTTCACCTGCAAAATATTCAGAACGAAGCTGACCATAATTTGAAAGTTTTTTTGTCTTTT
>CAYNAX010000003.1:0-14974 GCA_964395745.1 uncultured Candidatus Saccharibacteria bacterium
TAATGCCCGGAGAAGAATCTAATTTTTTTGTAAGTATGATGGCTGGTTCAAAGTTGGAGGGAGAAGATGTAAAGATAGTGGAGAAAAATAGGGGCGTAGAGAATGTAGTGCCGATGACTTATGGTGGAGGAATAATGCGTTACAAAGGCGAGGCAAAACAAGTTTTTTTGGTGGGTTTGCCCATCAAAAAGAGTTTGGAAATATTAAAACAATATCAGGGATGGGATCTCAAAGCAGGCAAATGGCCAGATCCTCTCAGGCGAGAGATTATTGTTGGAAGTCAGGTAGAGAAAGATTTGTTTAAAAAAAATATAAAAGTTGGGGAAGAGGCGTCGATTAACGGAGTAAAAGTAAAAATAACGGGTATTTTACAGTCTTTAGGTAGTAAATCAGATGATTTATCGGTTTATATAGACGAAAGTTTGTATCGACAAATTACAGGAACTTCTCTAAAGGAGCCAAATGTATTGTTGGTGAAGGTGAAAGAGAGTTATGACCCTAATAAAGTGGCTCAAGAAATTAAACAGGACTTAGAAGAACGAGCAAAGCGTCAGCGGGGTTCGGAGAAAGGGAAGATAATGGTTTTAACATCAGAAAAAATGGGAGATATTGCTGAGAATATCTTGGGTACAATACAAGCCGCTATTATTGCTTTTGCTTCTATTTCGATTTTGGTAGGAGGGATAGGAATTATGAATACGATGTTTACTTCTGTAAGAGAAAGAGTGAGAGAAATAGGTATTATGAAGGCAATAGGGGCAACAAATACCACTATCAGTTCAATATTTTTATTAGAAGCAGGGATGATTGGATTTATAGGAGGTGTTGGAGGGACTATTTTGGGTGTTTTCTTTGCCAAGATGATAGAAGCTTATTTCCAGGTTCATCCAGTTTTATACTTAAAGGCTTATCTTTCTTGGGGAATCATTTTATTCGGCTTGATCTTTTCTTTTATTTTAGGATGTCTTTCGGGCTATCTGCCCGCTAGATCAGCAGCAAAACTAAGGGCTGCCGACGCTCTTAGAAGATTTGAATGATAAAAATTCAAAATGCAAAATGCCTGCCTGCAGGCAGGCAGACAAAATGACAACGAAAAGTTGCGCGGCAAGCTCGTTGCTTTGCGTAATTCAAAATTATAGAAATTGATGAGCGAGAAATTAATAAAAGAACTAGTTAAAGAGGGGTGGCTTCAATCGGAGAAAATTATTGAGGCTTTTTTGAAAATAAAACGGGAAGATTTTTTGCCTCAAGATTTAAAACATCTTGCCGCCTTAAACGAGGCACTTCCAATTGGTTATGGTCAAACAATTTCTCAACCTTTGGTAGTGGCTTTTATGTTAGAAAAATTAGAGCCAAAAGAAGGAGAAAAAATTCTGGATATTGGGTCTGGGTCAGGCTGGACAACAGCTCTTTTAGCAGAAATTATTGGCAAAAAAGGAAAAGTGATAGCAATTGAAGTTATTCCAGAACTTGTTGAGTTTGGAAAAAATAATGTGGCAAAATATAATTTTATAGAAAAGGGAATAGTTAGATTTATCTGCGCCGATGGCACGAAAGGTTATCCAAAAGAAGCGCCCTATGATAAAATTTTGTGCTCTGCCTCGGCAAAAGAATTGCCAAATGAATGGAAAGAACAGCTAAAAATAGGGGGAAAGATTGTAGCACCAATTAATAACTCTATCTGGGTATTTGAGAAAAAAGAAGAAGATAAATTTGTTTCAAAAGAATATCCCGGATTTATTTTTGTTCCCTTAATTAAAAAAGAAAAATAAAATGTCCAAGAAAAAAATAATTTTTGCCCTTCTACTGTTAATTGTTGCTTCTTTTCTTTGGTTAATTTTTGAAATTTATTCAGTCAATTATCATTTAGAAGCATCAAAAGTATTTGAAGTAAAAAAAGGAGAAGATCTTTTTACAATAGCAAGCAATTTATCAAAACAAAATTTAATAAAAAATAAATACGCTTTTATTTTTTATGTTTTGTTAAAAAACAAAGCCCATCTTTTAAAAGCAGGGGATTATGAAATTCTTCCAAAGATGTCGATCAAAGAAGTCGCTGATATGATTATTCAGGGAAAGAACCGCCTGATTAAAATTACTATTCCTGAAGGGTGGAATTTAAGAGACATTGGTTTTTATTTTGAGAATTTAGGGATGTTTCAAGCAGAAGAAATATGGGAAGTAGCAGGTTTCCCCGCCATAGTTTATAAAGAAGGCATTGACCTCCCAAGACCAAAAGATTTTTCTCAACAATATTCTTTTCTCAAAGAAAAGCCCGTCAATATTGGCTTAGAAGGATACCTCTTTCCAGACACATATTTTATTTCCAAAGATGTAACGGTAGAGGAATTAATTACAATGATGCTTGATAATTTTGATCGGAAAATAAGTCCTCAGTTAAAAGAAGAGATTAAAAGACAAAATAAAATCCTTTTTCAAATTGTAACAATGGCTTCTCTGTTAGAAAAGGAGGCAAAAACTCCAGAAGATAAAAGGATTATTTCAGGAATATTATGGAAAAGGTTAAAGTATGGAATGCCTCTTCAAGTAGATGCAACAATTAGTTATATTACCGGCAAAAAAAGTATCAAAATTAGCAAAGAAGAAACTCAAATTGATTCCCCATATAATACTTACAAGTATAAGGGTTTGCCCATAGGCCCTATTTGCAACCCGGGGATGGGGAGCATTTTAGCAGCGGTTTATCCCCAAGAAACAGATTATTGGTATTATCTTTCAACCCCTGAAGGAGAAATACTTTACTCAAAAACTCTTAAGGATCATAATATAAAAAAGGCAAAATATTTAAAGTAAAAACCTATGCCCAAGTTTTTGATTACTGTTATATTAATTGTTATAATAATAGTGGGAGTGTTGAGCTTTGTTTTTCTCTCAAAAAACTTCAGAGAAAAAGAATCTATGCAATCTTCTCAACCTACAACAGAACAATCTGTGTCAGAAAAGATAGCAATGATAATTGCTTTCCGCAGTTTTAGAGACGAAGAGTATTTTATTCCCAAAGAAGAATTTGAGAAAGCCGGTTTTGAGGTTGTTACGGTGAGTAGCGAAACAGGGACAGCAATTGGAGCCAGTGGGGGAGATACAAATGTAGATATTTTAATGGAAGATTTAAATGTTGAAGATTATGATGCAATTGTTTTTATAGGAGGTCCGGGGGCATATAAATATATTGATGACAAAGAAGCACATCGGATAGCTAAAGAAACATTGCAAAATAACAAGATTTTAGCGGCTATCTGCATTGCCCCGGCAATTCTTGCCCGCGCAGGAGTGCTAGAAGGTAAAAAAGCAACGGTTTGGTCTAATATTTTAGATAAATCCGCGGTAAAGATTCTAGAAGAAAATGGTGTAATGTATGAAGAAAAACCTGTAGTTCAAGACGGAAAAATTATAACTGCCAATGGTCCTCAGGCAGCAAGAGATTTTGCTAAAAAGATTATAGAAATATTGACTAACCCTTGACAAAAGTTTTGAAATTGATAAACTGGAAATCAGTTGTCAATTTTTAATTTTGCCGCAGACAATAGGCAGCCCTTTGTGGGTATAAGACCTATCGAGGCAACAAACGAAGTATAAACGATAAGCTTCGACTATTCACCATTCACTACTCACTATTCACTAAATCGTCTGCGGCAAATAGCAGGCATTTTTTAATTAATACCAACTATGAGCAAAAAGAAAAGCGAAAAAAAAGAAAAAATAGAAGAATTTAAAAATCTTTTAGAGAAACAAAAAGCTCTGGTTTTTGTAGATTTTCGAGGGTTGAAAACAGATGAAATTAAAGAACTTAAGGAAGAGTTAAGAAAAAACGATGCCGAATTCAAAGTTTTTAAAAAAACCTTAGCAGAAATTGCCTTCAAGGAAAACAATATTGATTTTAAAAGAAAAGATTGGGAGGGACAATTAGCGTTTATTTTTGGTTTTAAAGACGAGATCACGCCCTTTAAGATTGCCTATAATTTTTCAAAGAACAACGAAAATCTGAAAATTCTCGGAGGAATTGCCGAAGGAGAAATTCTTTTTAGAGAAGAAGCCCTTTCTCTTGCTCAACTGCCTTCAAGAGAGGAATTGTTAGCAAAAGTTGTTTCTTCTCTTTCTGCGCCCTTGCAAAACCTTCATCATTGTTTTTCAGCAAACATTAAAGGTCTTGTTTACGCCTTTCAGGCTCTTGCTAGTAAATAAAATTAATTTATAATTTATTAGTTTAAAACTTATGGCAGAAGAAAAAAAAGAAGAAAAACAAGAAGAAAAAGCAGAAGCTAAGGAAGAAACTAAAGAGACCAAAGAGGAAAAAGAAACTAAAAAAGAAGCAAAAGAAGAGGCAAAGGAAGAAGTTAAAGAGGATAAAAACACAGAAGAAGAGGAGGTAGAAGTTCCGGAGAAATTTAAAAAACTTATTGAAGAAATTGAAAATATGAAAGTTGCTGATTTGGCAGAATTAGTAAAGATTTTAGAAAAGAAGTTTGGCGTTTCGTCTGCTCCGGTTGCTGTTGCAGCCGCGCCAGTTGCTGGGGGACAGGGAGCACCAGCAGGAGGCGGTGAAGAAAAAAGCGAATATAATATTGTATTGAAATCAATTGGAGATAAAAAAATAGAAGTTATAAAAGTGGTAAGAGATGTTACTGGTAAAGGATTAAAAGAAGCCAAAGATTTGGTAGACGCAGCCGCAAGCGAGCCTCAAACAGTTAAAGAAAAAGTGAAGAAAGAAGAAGCAGAAGAAATAAAAAAGAAATTTGAGGCTGCCGGCGCAAGTGTAGAACTCCAATAAAACTTCAACCCTTCAAAGTTAAAAGCCCCTTCAAAGGGGCTTTTAACTTTTTAATGAAACATCAAATAACTGAGAAATAAAAGAATCAAGAAAGAGAGAGTTAGTATTAATCTCTTATGAGTTTTTATAAAATGACAAATTATTTTAATTCTTTCCCACCAAGAATTGATTTGGGCTCTTTCGGGTAGAATAAGGGCTAAAATACCAGAGATTCTTCCAAGTTGATTTTTATTATCTTTAAGGATTTTTTTAATTTTTTTGGGCGCAATTTCTTCTAAGTTTACGATCTCTTCTAATATCTCTCCATATATTTTTTCAAAAACCTGAGTTGTCAAAACAAAAATTTTGTCTTGAGGGATAATTTTAACTGTACCAAAATTGACAAAGGGTTTAGAAGAAAACTGTTCGTTTCTTTGTTCTTCTAATTGTTGGCTTAAATCTAAAAGTTCTTCGTCTCTCAAAAGCAAAATTTTATTATCACCAAAAGAAGAAAAATGAAGATAAAAATTATTCGCATTTATAATGATCAAGTGAAAATTTCCCATCCATCTTGTCTCTCCAGCGTTTAATTTTTTACCAAATAAAGCATTTAAACCTTTCAGAGCGTTATGAAAGTTTTCTTCAGGAAGGAGTTTAGTATTCTTATAGAAATTATCTTTAATGGTTTCGGCAAGCTGAGAAAAGAATTCACGGTCTTCAGGGCGGGAATGATAAAGTTCTAAAAGAATATACAAATCTCCCAAAAAAAGAGTTTCATTGTTTGGGGGGCGAAAATGGAAAGATCGGAACTGATACTCGTTTTTAAGTTTTGGGTTAAAGTAAAATTCAAAGACTTTCATCAATTCTATTATAGACCTCTTAAAAAAGGAATAAAAGTGCTCTGTATTTATATCCTCTGAAACCTTGACACAAGATAAATAAGAATCTATTATGATATAGTATTCTTTGAAAAATTACCAAAAAGAAAAGGAGGTGGAGTGAAATAGTGAACGAGAAAATAAGAGAGAGGATTCGTTCTCAACTTTCTCTAATAGAGGAAGAAAAAGTAAAGGAAGGGAAAGGATGGCAGGTCATTGCAGATATTCATTCTAAAGTTTGTGGTAGTATTGGTGAGTTAAAAGGAGATGTTTTTCATATCCGAGGGGACATCTCCGGAATCTGGGGAGATGTTTCTCGTATTAAAGGAGACGTTACTGGCCTTATAGGAGATGTTTCTGAGATTAGAGGAAATGTCTCCAATATTAGAGGAAATGTGTCAAGAATTCGAGGAACCGTTTCAGGAATCTCAGGAGATGTCTCGGGTATTTCGGGAGATGTTACTGGTCTTATAGGAGATGTTACCCGTATTAAAGGAGATGTCTCTGGGTTATGGGGAGATATTTCTCAAATTCGAGGAGATGTCTCTTGTATTAGCGGAGATGCTACCGGAGTTAGAGGGGACGTCTCTAGAATTTTTGGAGACATTTCTTGTATTAGAGGGGACGTTACTAAGATTTCAGGATTTGTTACGGGAATCAAAGGAGACGTCTCGAGGATTAAAGGAGATGTTACTTTTCTAAAAGGAGATATTACGGGTATTCAAGGACACGTTTCCAATATTATTCAGGTTTTGCTGGAAGAAGAATAATAATCTGTTCTGAATAGACGGCGCGTGGAAAACTCATATTTCCACGCGCTTTTTCATTATTTTTTATAAAGTTTAGAGATTAAGAATTTTGATGATAGGGATGTGTTCTGATATTTTCTGTTTTCTTTTTAAATAAAATTCGGTTATAATAAAGAAAAAAAGGGCGTGTGGCTCAGTGGCTAGAGCACTGCCTTCACACGGCAGGGGTCGGTGGTTCGAGTCCACCCACGCCCACAATGAAAGTTGTAGGCTTGCCCCGCCTACATCGAGCGAAGCGAGATATTATGCGGGGTTCGATTCCTGCCACGCCCACAAAATCTAGAATTTAGAATCTAGAATTTAGAATCTAGAATCTAGAATGTAGAATTTAGAAATTCAATAGAAATTCAATTTAATAGAAATTTGTAGAAATTGGTGGAAATTTATTGAATGGGAAAATGTAGGATTTCGCTATTCGGGAAAAAATTCTTGATCGCCAACAATGGTTTGACATATAAAATAATTTGTGATATAATTTTACTACCAAACAGAGGAGGTGAGGGAAGTTGAGAAAGAAACTACTTGCTTTAGTGTTGGTAGGAACTGCAATTGGGGCTTTTTTGCTTTTGGGTCGTTTCTTCAATCGAGAGACAGCTGTTATTGAAGCTGTAGAGAACGTATCCAATGCACAGGTTCTAAATGAAAATTTAACAGTAGAGCAGGGAGCTATAGAAATAGAAATCGTAGTTCGCAGGGGTTGGTCCTTGAAGGAGATAGCTCGAGGAATAGGTATGGATTTAGAAGAGCTGATAAAACTTAACGGCTTGAAAAGTACAGACGTCTATCCCGGACAAGTTTTACTCGCAATGCCTTACACCGCATTCGATAAGGTTTTGGTAAGTTGGTATGGTCCTGGGTTTCATGGAAAAACAATGGCAAATGGCAGAGTTTTCAATATGTACGATGCAAGCGTCTGTGCTCATAAGTGGTTGCCATTTGGGACGCGAGTAAGGTTGACGCGGCTAGATACAGGAAAAAGTGTGGAATTAGTTGTGCAAGATAGGGGCCCCTATGTTGCAAATCGTCATTTCGATCTTTCTTACGCCGCCGCACGAGCGTTGAATATGGTAGAAAAAGGTGTAGCACTTTGCAAAGTGGAGATTATTGGCCGGCCTCATTGAGAGCCGGTCTTTTTATTTTTCTTAAAAATTGCTTTTTGCTTCTTTGAATTATTTGATATAATAAAAACAGAATGAGGTATAGCGTTCTAGGAGAATATATCAAATGGCATTATTATGAGATGCCCAAAGAAATTCAGGGGGGCTGGTTTAATTATTTAAAATTTTATTTAAACTATTTTTCTGTTCCCATTTTGCTTAAAACATTTTTTACGCCCTGGAGAAGATACAGTTGGTCTTACGGGCGAGGCTTTAGTTTTTCGCGATATTTTGAGGTGTTTATTTCTAATATGTCTACAAGGATTATTGGAATGGTTGTACGCACTTTTTTAATTGTTGCCGGAATAATTGTTGATTTATTTATTCTGCTCTTTGGAGCAGGATTTTATTTAATTTGGTTTTTTCTCCCTGCTATAGTAATTGTTTTATTTGTAATGGGATTTAATTATTTATTTTGATTTTTTTAATTGTATAGATGATAAATTTTGATTTTAAAAATTCTAATCCCTACAAATCGGTTCGGTTATCAAAAAACCCTTTATTTAAAAGCGCCAAATTTTTTAGATATATCAGTTTAATCTTTTCTCTTTTGTTTTTCTTTTGGATAATCTTAGATTTTGTTACATATTTTGATTTATACGCCCTAAAAATCCCTCTAGGTCTTTTATTTTTTTCTTTTGCTTTTTATCTCTTTTTCTGCCTTTTAGATGGCTTTTACAAGGGAAAGATAAAAAATCCGCCCATCCCTCGTGGTGCTCCAAATAAAAATCTAGCCGAACTTCTTGATTTTGACGCTGCCCAGGCACTTGACTTGGCTTACAAATTTCAGAAAAAATTTCAAATATTTTCTCTCAATGCCACACTTTTATTTTATTCGATAGTAAAAACTAAGAACGATCTAATAAATTTTGTTTCTGCCCGTCTTGTTTTGAATACCAAAGAATTAGTTAAGCAGATAGAATGGTTTTTGAAACAGGGCTTTTATCAAAAATCGTTGGCAGAACAAACTTTTTCCGATGACTTTATTAAAGCCGTACAGCAATCTTTCAAGATTGCCCAGCAAAGAAAACATCAGAGAATTAGTTTAGGCGATCTTTTAATTGCGCTTTCTGAAACGGATAAAATTTTCCATCAAATATTAGACCAACTCCAACTTCATCCAGAGGATATAAGAAATCTTGTCGAGTGGTATGAGTTCTTAAAGGAAAAGCAAAACGAGAGCAAGAGATTTTGGTCTTATAAAAACCTTCTCAAGAAAGGAAGTTTGGCAAAAGATTGGGCAGCAGGATATACTATTACCCTTGATGAGTTTGCTTTAGATTGGACCAAAATTATCAAACAATCTAATTATCCTGAAATTATAGGTTATAAAGAAGAAATAGATCAATTAGAGCATATTTTAGCCAGTCCAGAATTAAACAATGCTCTAATTGTTGGTGAGCCGGGGGTGGGAATGAAGAATATTATTCAAGCGCTGGCGACAAAAAGCGCTCTGGGGTTAAGTTTGCCTGAAACTAACTATAAACGAGTAGTAGAACTTCAAATGTCTGCTCTTCTTGCTAAAGCTGAAAGTTTAGACGAAGCAGAAGAATTACTCCAAAGAATTTTTAATGAGGTAGTATCATCGGGAAATGTTATTTTAGTAATAGATGAATTTCATAATTATGTTGGGAAGAAAAGCGGAGCCGGCGCTTTAGACATTACTAGTTTGTTGGTTCCTTATCTAAGGATACCGCAGTTTCCATTAGTAGCCCTTACCAGTTATATGGGCCTTCATAGAGATATAGAGCAAAACCCTTCCTTGCTTAACTATTTTGTAAAAATAGAAGTAAAAGAACCAACCGCTCAAGAAACACAAAAAATGTTAGAAATGGAAATTCCGGAGTTAGAAAGCAAATATAAAAGATATATAAGTTATCAGGCGCTTAAAGATCTTATTAAACTTTCCGAGAAATTTATTACTAATGTGCCCTTTCCCAAAAAAGCACAAGAACTTTTAGAAGAAGTATTTGTAAAAACTGCCTCTAAAAAACAACAATGGATAATGCCCGAAGACATCGCTTATCTTGTAACCCAAAAAACAGAAATCCCTGTTGGCAAATTAGAGAAAGAAGAAAAACAGACACTTCTTAACTTAGAAGAACTTATTCATAGACGCATCATTAACCAAAACGAAGCCGTAAAAGAAGTATCGGCGGCTTTAAGGCGAGCGCGAGCCCAAATCGTTGAAAGGAAAAAACCTATGGGTTCGTTCTTATTTCTTGGTCCTACAGGTGTTGGCAAAACAGAAACAGCCAAGGCATTAGCAGAGATTTACTTTGGCTCAGAGGAAAAAATAATTCGCCTAGATATGTCTGAATTTCAAAATATTGAAGACATTCCTCGTTTAATTGGTAGCCCGGAAAACGAAGGATTGCTTACTACGCCTGTGCGGGAAAACCCATTTTCTCTGGTATTATTAGATGAAATTGAGAAAGCGCATCTCAATATTTTAAACCTCTTTTTGCAAGTATTGGATGAAGGGCATATTACCGATGGCTTGGGTAGAAGAGTAGATTTCAAAAATACAATAATCATTGCCACATCTAATGCAGGATACAAAATTATTTTAAAGGCGTTAGAAAAAGGCAATGATTTATCAAAAATTAAACAACCCCTACTTGATCATTTATTTCAAGAAGGAACCTTTAGGCCTGAATTTGTTAATAGATTTGACGCCGTAGTTTTATTCAGGCCACTTACTAGAGAAAATCTACTAGATATTGCCCAATTGATGCTTAACAAAATTAAAAAAGGTTTAGAAGAGAAAAGGATAGAATTTGTTATTACCGAGCCCCTCAAAGAAAAAATTGTAGAATTGGGATACAATATTACCTTCGGAGCAAGAAATATGAAAAGAGTAATTCAGGATAAAATAGAAGATGCTATTGCTCAGGCACTCTTAAAAGAAGAAATTAAACCGGGTACAAAGTTCCAAATTAACCCCGAAGATTTTTCTATTGAAATATTGTAGAAAGGTCGAAACCCAAAAATGAGTTTGGGTAATTGAAAAATTCAATAACTATAATTAATCAAAGTAAATATGGAAGAAGATATCTCTCAACCGCAATCATTTGGAAATTTTGATTTTTCACAAATTCCAACAGAAAAGAAAACAAAGAAAAAAACCGTTGCAGTTGTGTTAATAGTGTTTTTGTTGATTGCTATAGGAATTATTGGAGTTTTAGCAGCAAGAATTTGGGATCCTTTATGGAATCCTTTTCGACCTTCACCGGAGTTAGTTCTTGCCCGGGCAATGGAAAATATGTTTGGTTTGAAATCATATCATACCGAAACCACGGCAAAATTAGATGTAACTAATCTAGATACACAAGAAACACTTAAAGTAACTCTTCAGATAACTAGCGATGCTGATAGGTTTGATAAAAACGAACCAAAAAGTTATAGTATTTTTACCTTTAATATAGGAGCCCAAGGAGTAAATTTTATTTTAGGTGGCGAGACAATTCAGATAGGGGAGGAGACATATATAAAAATCAATACTTTACCTGCGCCTCTTTTAATGGAACTTCAAACAGTGTCTCCTAACCTTAATCAAATTGTTGATAAGTTAAAGAATCAATGGATTAGTTTTAATCCAGAAGATTTAGGAATAAGTATGGGAATTAATTCTTTAACCCCGCAGGAGAGAGAAGAGATAGAACAAAAGATACAAGATTTAGTGTTCAAATATCCGCCGGTTCAAATTAAAAAAGAATTACCCGACCAAACAATAGATGGACAAAAAATGTATCAGATTCTTACTGTTTTAGATAAAGAAAACCTAAAGCTTTATCTTGCAGAACTGTTGAAAATTGTAGAAGAATACAATCTTTTACCGGGAACATCATATGATAAAGAAGAGATAGCAAAGTTAAATGAAAGTATTGATAAGTTTTTTGATCAAGCAGGAGAGATAGAGGTTTATTTTCTTGTGGGGCAGAACGATTATTTTATTCATCAGATAAAAGGAATGAAGACCATAGAAAAATTTACATCTGAAACAAACGGCGAGCCGGAAAATTTTTCAATGGAATTAACCTGGGACATCAGTTATTCTGATTTTAATAAAGAAAAGAAAATTGAAAGACCAGAAGAAAGTCAGAGTATTATGGAAATTTTTATGAATTTATTAATGGATTATTATGAAAGTTCTTCAGGAAATGGAATGCCTTATCCGCAGTTTGAAACTGAGTATCCTTCGATAGAAGTAGAAGTACCCGGGCTTTAAGTAGCAATGTCTGGCTTGTTAAAAAGTGCGAGGTTTAACCTCGCACTTTTTTGGTTGACAGAAAATATTGTAAGTGCTATAATTAAGGTATCCTTACAAGGAGGTGAGTACATTGAAAAAATATAGGATGATCGGAATTTTTGGGATAGCTGTTTTTGTTCTCTTAATGGTAATGGGTTGCTGTTGTGGCTATCTCGAGGCTAAGGGCCAGCCTAGGATTATTACAGGATACGAACTTATGCAGTTGATTCAGAGTAAAATTCCCGGACTGCATCCTGGGCCTTGTGGGGGGTTGCTTGTCACAAAAAACGAGTTTCATGTATTCTCACTTGAGGCGACAACACAGCTCATTGAAGAAATTCGAAACGAAATTACATTGCCCGAGTGTCGATATGATGCCGCCTCGATTCTATTGGGAAGATTGAAAGAAGAAAATCCTTTTATTGCTGCTGGAATGATGATGACTAAAGGATCGCCGCCCTGGGCGTTAATATTGGTCGCCATAGATAATACAGGCGTATCTAGAATATATTTTTTTGACCCCAAACAAACCTCGGGAATTCAAGAGCTGCTTGTCCGTTCGGGTATAGAGTTAATCATCTTCTAAGATGCAAAGGGACCCTTCTCGGGTCCCTTTTTGCTTGACGGACTACTTAAAAAGTAGTAATCTTGTCAAAGAATAGATTTATTCTTGACAAAAGTCCATAAAAAGTGTATAATTTTATAAAATAAGCAAAATTTATGACAAAACAAAAAAGATTCTATACTTTGCTTTCAATAATTATAATTGGTTCGTTATTTCAACCATATTTTCAGTTTTGGTCTAACTTTAATTTAGACAAACAATCAGCTATTGCTAACGCTAGCTGTTTTAATGAGTGTAGTTATATTGGTCAAACTAATGGTAGTGCAATATGCGGGGATTATGATTTTGATACTTGTCTAGAATGGGGAACAGAAAATAGATCACAGGAAATTCCCGATAGAATAGATATAGATGAAATCAATTTCTCCGATATTTGTATAGACGAATGTGCCTATATTGGGCAATCCTGTTCAAATGGGGGAGTGTGTGGAGATTATGATTCAGATCCTTGTTTGGAATGTTCTCAACCCTCACCCCAACCTCCTTCTTGTTCTGATGAATGCTCATATATTGGTCAACAATGTGCTAATGGAGGAGTGTGTGGAGACTATGACTCTGATTCTTGTCTGGAGTGCTCACCACCTCCATCTTGTACCGATGAATGTTCTTATTCAGGACAAAGACGTTGTTCTGGCACCTATTCTTATCAGGTTTGTGGAAATTATGACTCAGATTCCTGCCTCGAATGGTCATCTTCCCATAATTGTCCAAGTGACAGATGTATAGGTACAACCTGGCGACATTATTATTGTTCTTGTGGTCAATGTAAATATACCGATACCCAATGCTCATCTCAATGTTATTCCTGTGGAGACGGAACCTGCAACTCAGAATGCGGAGAGAGTTCTTCAAATTGTCCTCAGGATTGTGGACCATCTTGCCAAGACGAATGCTCCTATTCAGGACAAACCCAAAAAAGATGCTCTGGTAGTTATGTTCAAAAAAGAACTTGCGGAGATTATGATTCAGACCCTTGTCTTGAATGGTCATCTTGGCAAACAATTCAGGATTGTGGTTCAAGCGGCTGGACAAACGAATACCGCTGTTCCTCTCATTATCTTCAAAGAAAATATGTAAACAGAGGTTGTTCAAATGCCCAATGTTATGCAAATGCAGAATGGAGGACTTATCAAGATTGTGGACAGGACCAATGGACAAACAACTACCGATGTCAGAGAAATTGGGTCCAAAGAGAAAAGATTCTTAAAGGATGTTCTAATAACCAATGTTATCAAAATACCCAATGGGTAAATTATCAGAACTGTGAAGATCAAGGAAAAGTATGCCAGAATGGTCAGTGTGTTTGGGGATGTAGTGATGAATGCTCATCTATAGGTCAAAAAAGATGCGCAAACAATTCATCTTATCAGGTTTGTGGAAATTATGATGACGATGTTTGTTTAGAATGGTCATCTCCTCAAAGTTGTGGAGAAGATGCTTGCGTTGGCTCTAGTTTTAGAGATTACTTCTGTACCGGTTGGGGAATATGTACTTATCAAGATACCCAATGCTCATCTCAATGTTATTCTTGTGGAGATGGAACCTGTAACTCAGAATGTGGTGAGAATTCTTCAAATTGCCCTCAAGATTGTGGGTATCCGGAATTAAATGTAAGTTGTTATGCTCAGCCAAATCCTGCTCAGGTTAATGAAAATGTAAGTTTTATCGCCTCTGTAAGCGGAGGTACAGGAAATTATACATATTCATGGAGCGGAGCCTGTAGCGGAAATCAAGCCACTTGTTCTACTTCTTTTAGTCAGGCCGGTTCTTATTCTTCTACAATAACCGTTACATCGGGTGATCAAACCAAAACTGCTTCATGTTGTGTAGTTGTAAACGAGCCACAATGCGAATGTTCTGCTTGGTCGGATTGGCAAAATCAAGGATGTGGTCAAGGTGGATGTGCTTCAAATCAAATGTATCAAATAAGAACAAGAGATTGTGCTCCGGATCACTGCGCTTCTGAGCAAGAATCCCGATGTGTTGAAGATTCAACCTGTCAACCCCAAAACGATCCTGTTTCAGGCACACTTTCTGTTGCTCCAACATCTTTATGTGTTGGTGGACAAATAAACTTAACAATTTCAGGTCAAGACAATGATGGATTATCCGGCTTTTATGCTTATTTTCAAGGAAATTGGCATTGGCAGGATGTAACCGGTACATCAGCCACAAAAACCTGGACAATCATTGAAAATACCCCCGGAGTTTATACCTATTGTGGACAGGTTTATGGTAAAACTCCACAGGGTATAGTAGAAACCGCCAATACTTCTCCTTATTGTGTTAATGTTAATGTTTCTTCTTGTCAGCCCTCTTGTACAAATGAATGTTCATATGTAGGTCAAGTTAGATGTTATGATTCTACCCACAGACAGGTTTGTGGAAATTATGACTCAGATTCCTGTTTAGAATGGTCATCTCCGGAGGTATGTTCCGGGCCAACAAATTGCGGTTATGGAAATTGTGCCTCAAATCAAAGGCC
>CAYNAX010000004.1:0-12460 GCA_964395745.1 uncultured Candidatus Saccharibacteria bacterium
TCTATTGCCTCTGAAATACGGAGCGTATGAAGATATCTTAAAACAACGGCCTCTACCACATCCTTAACCCAAAGAACCCAGTTAGAAACTCTATAAATCGGGTATTCTGGATGTTCTGGGTTAACCCTTACATAAACTACAGGGTTTTGGGGTATAACAGGACCATCCACAAGTTGAATGAATATCTCTTCTTCTGTGGACTCGTCAAAAAAAAGCGAAATCGGTTGCTTCCATACTCTTGGTTTTGCCCGAACTGTTTCTACGAAAGGAATTTTATGACGCCATCCTGGTCTTGCAACTCGATGAAACTTTCCAAAGCGCTCAATAATCCATCTTTCTGGCTCCTGTACAATAATCACAGAAAAAAGGTAAGCTCCAAGCAAGATAAACAAGACTCCTGTTATAACTAGCGAGGTGGTTAGAAATATTCCAATTCCTACAAAGAAAACTCCTAGCCCTAACAAAATCCACCTTGCTCTCTTGACCAACCTTCTTTGAGCTCCTATTTCCGGTTTCATTTTCATCTCCTCCTTTTTGTCTAAATTTTAAATGTTCTTTCTGGCTTATTATACATATTAAAATCGCATCTGTCAAATACTATTCTCTCTTTTTTTGAACTATGTTAAAATAAAAAATATATGGAGATTTCAAAAGAAAAATTGTGGGAAATATTTAACCTTCTCCCCGATTCTTTGAAGGAGGCCGTGCTTTCTGAAGATACTGCAGAGGCAATTTGGAATATTTGTCGAATTTGCAATATTGAAGAGTCAAAGATTCCTCAGGTTTCAAAACTGGTTGGAAATGTTCTAATGGGGCTTCTGCCGCCTAATAGATTAAAAGATCGTTTACAAGAAATTGAAGGAATAAATCCAGAAATAGCACAAAAATTAGACGTCTACATCTCCCACTATGTTTTTGATCCAGTAAAAGAAGAGTTAGAAGAGATTTATAGCGAAGATTAATTGATTTAAAAATTTATGGAATATCCTCTGCCTCAATTTTTGGAAATTAAACCAAAGATTGCCGGTCCTTTAAATTTTCGGCAGTTTCTTTATCTGTTTGGGGCTTTACTTTTTCTAATGATCTTTTATTTCACTAAACCCTTATTTACCTTTATTCTCATTGCTATTCCTACCGTGATAATTGCTGTTGTTTTTGCTTTCGTAAAAGTTAAGGGTTACCCTATTCCCACTTTAATAATACGAGCCCTTTCTTTCCTGGCCAAAACAAAAGTTTATGTGTGGAAAAAGGATGTATCACCAGCGTATGTATTACCTAAAAAACCCAAGAAAAAAGAAGAAGAGGGCGTTACCCCAAAATTAGCAGAGAAAAGCCGATTAAAAGAACTCTCAAAATTAGTAGAAATTCACAGAAGATAAAATATGGATTTACCTATTATTCCTTCAGGAGGCGTGCAGTCCCTCCTACCCATAAAACAAATAAGAGACGGGGTCATTATTCTTAAAGACAATACCCTTAGGGGAATTTTAATGGTTTCCTCGATAAACTTTGATCTTCGTTCTTCTGAAGAGCAAGAAGCAATAATTTACCAATTTCAAAACTTTCTTAACTCCCTAGATTTCTCTTGCCAAATCCTTGTCAACTCGAGAAAAATAAACATCACAGGTTATTTGGAAAAATTAAAGCAAATAGAAGAAAAGCAAGAAAACGAATTGCTCCAAAATCAGATAAGAGAATATCGTAACTTTATTGCTCAATTGGTAGAGGGCGGTTCTATTATGAATAAGGCATTTTATTTAATTGTGCCTTTTTATCTTGCTGAAAAGAAAAAATCCGCCATTTTTCAATTTCAAGGAATGCCCCAACTAACAGAGGAACTCTTTCAACAATATAAAGTTCAACTTTATCAGAGAATGGAATTTTTGGCTTTGGGGTTAAGAAGATGCGCCCTTTGGGCAATGCCCTTAAACACAGAGGAAATTATAGAACTTTTGTGGAGTTATTATCATCCAAAAGAGGCGCAGGTTGGATATTATCCTGAAATTCCTCCAGAATTAATTATTAGTTGATATGCCTTTTTCTTTCCTAAAGAATCTCTTCTCAGTTCCAAGCCGCTCTCAATCACAGGCAATGACCTTGTTGGATTTTATTGCTCCTCCGGCAATAAGAGTGGGGCCTAATTATATAAAGGTAGGAGAAAAACTTGCCCGTTCATATTTTGTATTCTCTTTCCCCCGATATTTAAGCACAGGTTGGCTTTCTCCTATTGTAAATCTTGATATACCAATGGACCTTTCTATCTTTCTTCATCCCATAGAGACTGGCTTAATCTTAAAACAGTTACGGAAAAAAGTAACAGAAATACAGTCGGAAATAATGGAAAGAGAAGAAAAAGGGTTAATTAGAGATCCTGTATTAGAAACTGCCTATCGTGATGTAGAAACTCTACGCGACCGACTACAAACCGCCCAAGAAAGAATGTTTGATGTGGGCATCTATATAACTGTTTATGCTGACACTGAAAAAGAAATGGAAAAAGCAGAGGCTACAATTAGAGCAATCCTCGAATCTCGTCTGGTATATATAAAACCAATGCTTTATCAGCAGGAAAAGGGATTTGTTTCTAGTTCCCCATACGGATTGGATCAAGTAAAAGTTCATACCCGAATGAACACAAGCCCTCTATCCACGCTTTTTCCTTTTGTTTCTTTTGATTTAAGTTCTAACGAAGGAATTCTTTACGGGATTAATCAACATAACAATTCTTTAGTATTGTTTGATCGATTCACCCTTGAAAACGCTAATATGGTAGTTTTTGGCAAGTCGGGTGGTGGAAAATCATATGCAGTAAAATTAGAAATTTTGAGATATTTAATGCTAGGGGTTGATGTAATTGTTATTGACCCAGAAAATGAATATAAGTTTTTGTGCGACGCAGTTGGTGGAGGTTTTTATGATATTTCTTTAAAATCACCAAATCACATTAATCCCTTTGATCTACCTGAACCTTTAGAAGACGAAACCCCCGAAGAAGTTTTAAGGTCAAATATTATAAACCTTGTAGGGCTTTTGAGATTAATGCTTGGAGGTTTAACACCAGAGGAAGATTCTATCATAGAACAAGCAATCACTGAAACTTATGCTGCCAGAGATATAACTGAAAAAACTGATCCTAAGTTGTGGCCCGAACGACTTCCTCTTCTTTCTGATTTAGAATCGGTTTTAGAAACGATGGAGGGCGCAGAATCTCTTGTGCAAAGATTAAGAAAGTTTACTAAAGGAGTGTATTCTGGGTTTTTTAACTATCCTACTAATGTAAAGATGAAAAAGAATATGGTTGTGTTTGGAATAAAGAATTTGGAGCCAGAATTAAGACCTATGGCAATGTATATCATTATGCGCTATATCTGGAATACCATAAAAGGAGAATTAAAGAAAAGAATACTTGTAATTGATGAGGCATGGTGGCTGATGCAGAATGAAGACAGTGCTTCTTTCCTTTTTGGAATAGTAAAAAGAGGAAGAAAATATTGGCTTGGAACAACAACAATTACCCAAGATGTAAATGATTTTATGAAATCAGAATACGGACAACCAATTATCACCAACTCTTCTCTTCAATTACTAATGAAGCAATCTCCGGCAACAATAGCGGTGGTTCAAAAAACCTTCAATCTCACGGATAATGAAAAAGATCTTCTTTTGGAAGCGCCTGTGGGAGAAGGCATTTTCTTTGCCGGAGAAAAACATGTGGCTATTAGAGTTGTTGCCTCATATGCTGAGCATCAAATTATTACTACCTCCCCAGAAGAAGTAGCAAAGATTAAAAAATTAAAGAAGGCGAAACAATGAATGGCTCTTTTTTCTCGCCTGGAGGAATTATAATGCTTATCTTTGCAGGCTTTCTTGATATTATGGGGCTCTGCGAACTTTTATTCTTTTTAATAGGAGGAATAAATTTTTTGGGAGGAAGTACAGTAATAGGGGAGATAATATCAACTATAACTGATATTATTGGGTTAATTGTAATCGGCGGGTGGTCAATAATACGAGGCGGAGGAGATTTAACATCTTTAAAAAGAAAAAGGATGGGTTTAAGGTTTGGGCTTAGTTTTTTGGGAGAAGCGACTCCAGGTATAGGCATTCTCCCTTTTTGGACAATTTATGTTTATAACACCTTAAAATAGTTGAAGATGCGGAAGGCAATCAAACATTATTTCATTCTCACAATTATTTTTTCTCTTGGAATTGCTTTTGGGGCTAAAATTTTTGCGCAAGATTTAAACGTTGGCTATCCATCAATTCCTGGCGCAGAAAAGCCCCAATCTCCCGCCACCCCAATTGTTCTTTATTTAAAATACATTTATAATCTTGCCATTGCTATTGCTGGTATTATTCTTTTTGTCTCCCTAATCAGAGGGGGGCTTTTATATTTTAGTTCTGGTGGAAATCCGGCAAAAATGAAAGAGGCAAAAGAGCGAATACAAAATTCGCTCTTAGGCGTTCTGCTTATTTTCTCTTCTTATTTAATTCTTAATACTATCAATCCAGAACTAGTAATCTTTCCCACATTCAATATTCAACCCTCTAGCCCGCAAAATGTAACTGCTCCCGATCTTTCTGTTGATACAGTAACAATTAATTTCAAGGAAATCCCAATCGGCACTCTCCTAACTGCAGAGTTTTCTGTTTCGTCTTTTATTGCCACTTCTTCTCCCCCTGAGGTTTGCGCGCCTACTTCATCACCAACAAGCTCTTCAGACATTCACCCCCCCACACTTACAGCCTGCGTGTATTCAACTTTTGAGGGGGCTCTACATGGAGAAAGACTAAAAAGAATTCACGAGGTTGCTTCTACTACTTTGCCGGTAGTTGATGAATTAGCCACTCTTTCTCAAAAACTGGTTGATATAATGGAAGAGTTTGAAGAGAAAGTAACACAACTCTATCAAGACGCTGAAGCCTGTGATTGTATACATTGTCAATGTAATGGCTGTGGCGTTCCTTCACTGGGTCAATGTAATCCCTGTCCGCCCTGTACTGGAGACCCTTGCCCAAGGAGAGATGAAATGAACGATTTGAGAGAAAATGTCTTGCCCTCATATTATGAAGATGAAGACGATCCTATTCCTTGCAGAATGATTATTATTGAATATCTTTCTGGGGCATTTAATGCTTTTTTAGATGATCACTCCCAACTAGTAAGAAATGAAGATTATCAAGACCAATCTTATTGGTATAGTTTAGAAGCCGAGAATCTGAGAAATTTAATAGAAAACTGTATCGCTTCGGGAGAAATTACCCAAGACGAGTATGATTATGTAGAAGAATTAATCTGGAATAGCACCACCTCTATGGCAACGGTGGAAAACAAAGGCACCATTTCCCCGGAAACTGATCCTCCAGAAAGAGATGTTGAAACTAATTTAAATCATCTAAAAGCCATTATTGAAGCAATAGAAGAAGGCAGAAAATATATCGAACCCTATACTCCTGATGTAGATGCTTTGTCTTGGACAGGACATTATAAATATTCTGGACATCTAACTTTTGTTCCTCGGGCTCAACTTGTTGATTTCTTAGGAACCACTCAATATGAAGTGGAAACTATTGTAGGATCAAGTGGATTTTTGCCTCCTGGTCAAAGCCCTAAAACAACACTTAAAGTAGAAATTGACCGATATAGATTATCTAATCTTGCCGATAATATCTATGTTAAGCCTGTGGGGGGAGACCCTGCAATATTTTATACCTACTCAATTCCGGAGATTGAAACATTTTTTCCCCCTATAACAGAAAAGGGGGGTAATATAGTTTATGCTCAAGGACCTACTTCTACTGAAAATATTTATGGCCCTCCTTCTGTCTGCACTCGAGTAGTAGAAATTCCAGTTGGTTTGACAATTGATAAAGGATTGGAGCTTTCTAGCGAAATTTGGTTTGAACTTTATAATATCTGGAAAAAAGGACATTTTATTATTAATGCTCTAGAGATACAAAATGAACTAGCAACCACCACAACAAACGAATTAACAGAGCGGCTTATTAACTTAACCGACGAAACGAACTGCTTAAAAGAATGCGAAAGCGTTGAATGTAAACCGTTGTGTATCGACATACACATTCCTCCTCCTGTAGATGCTTCTGGACATATATGTCTTCCTATATGCACAGGAGATGATCCTTGTCCTATAATGGAGATTCGACAAACCTACTTGCAAATCCAAAATAATATAGATCTAATTAAGGAGTACTATAATCAGATCTTAGAGGCAAGAAAGAGTATTTATGAATCCTTCTGTAAATTAGATTCTGGCACAGATGAAAATGGAGATCCCTGCTATATTGATTCTGATTTTTGCTGTCCTGATAGAAATGGTAACTGCAGAGATTCTAGTGACCAATTAGAAGTAGACAGGATTGAAGAAAGAAAGTATACTTTAAAAGAGAAGCTTATAGAGGTTCAAAAATTGCTCAATCGATGTAGAGAAATGATTAATAAAGACAAACATAAGTTTGAGGGTCAAAGTGCTTACGAAATTTTGATAAAACAGTTAATCGACATGGGATTAGCCCAAAATGAAGAATTAAACAATATAAGATACTTTGATAAATTAGATCTCCATAATTGCTGGGTTAGAGGATTTGCTGAAGATGTAGTTGCTCAATCGCAAGAATTTGGAGCAGAACTTCTTAATTGTAAGGTTGCTCAAGGGGAGGTAGCAGAATATCTTTACAAAGCAATAGACCCAGAAAATCATGAACTTTGTAGCCCTGATCCCTTATTAGATTGTGATTATTTCCACCCCACGGCAACAGATAGATATTTCACTGATCCCGCAAGGCGACAAGGGAGATTACCTCTAAGTTGCTATTGTTATGATGAAGACATAAAAGAAAAACAATATCAATCTCGCTGGTTTCCTAAAATGTTGAGAGGAAATTCTTTGGTTCCTGCTCAAAACATAACTTCAAACCTTTTCTGCTGTGTAGAACCAAAAGAAGAATAATGTTGAATATATGCAAAAAATTATAAAAAGACTGATAATCTTACTGTTTTTGGGAGCCGTTGCCCCTGTATTTTTAGTTCTTGCCCAACCTCCTTCAACGAGCAGCCTTGAAGTTTCTTATCCGACTCTTGTGCCGGGATTGGCTCCTCCCCAAAGTGTACAAACTTATCTCCCAAACTATATAAGATATCTTTATACAGCCGCTATTGCTTTAGGAGGATTAATTGCTTTTGGTTCCTTGCTTGTGGGCGGAGGAAAATATTTAACATCTGTGGGAAATCCTGCTCAAATGCAGGATGCACGAGATCAAATATTGTCTGCTTTTTTGGGATTGATTTTAATTCTTGGCTCTTATGTTCTGGTTAATTTAGTTAATCCTGAAATTACCGAACTACGCCTCCCTTCAATTTCACCCCACAAAGAAGGAATTATTATTTATAATGTTTCCTGTAATGAACTTCAAAATGCAGCCCCTGGTGTTAGTTCTGATATGTTGGGACTGCCCGAATTGTTAAACCTACCAGATAATATTGTTTGGTTAAATATTAAAAACACTACCAATAATATTACCCTCCCTGATACACCAGACCCTTTCCGTGTACGCTCATTTGTTACTTTTCACACCTCTGAAGAACTTACAATAGATTTTTGTTCTCTTAATAATTTTACCGACTGTCATAGCACAAACGAAATGAATAGAAATTTTGGAGAAGCTGAGTGTATAGATATTGACCAAATACAAAATGTAACCGCTCCCCTAGATGTAAGATCTATAAGGTTTAAATGGTATAGACCCGGTGTTTGGCTTTTTGCTTATGGTAGTACAAACCCAACAGACTCTTTCTTCCCTGATCCAAGAAAGCCAAATGATAATTGCGGCAGAGACAACTGTTACATCTATACTCGAACTAATATCGTCAGTCTTCCAAATGGTCTTTTTGATCATGTTGTTGCTCTTGCTCTTGTTAACACCTCTGATGAGAAATTTGGCGCTATTCTGCATAATATCCCAGGAGCAAACCCCAAAGAAAAAGGTTGGGCGCAGATATTTTTGCCTGATGAAAATAATGATATTACTTTATACGTCTTTAATGCCCCAAGAGATGCCAGTTCTTTAACTGTTTTTAGATTGCAAGAACAACAAGGTGGGGGAAATTTTGGGGTAACTATATGTCGAGACCCACGATGTGAAGAAAGAGAATATGAAGAAAATGGTCAAAGAGAATATAGGCAACCGGGAATCCGAATTACCTTAGGCGAAGCACAAGATATAAGCAGTAATATATGCAACCATTCAGATGTCACTACTTTTGCCTTTGGTAAAAATACTAAACAGGACGAAATTCACGACACATCATCCCTAACCTGTCCTCAAGGAATAGTTTATAGATATCCTCAAAATAATATTCTCAGAAATATTCAGGGAGGATGGAAAGATTTAAGAACTAATCAAGACCTTAATGAAACAATTGAAAGAAGAAATCCTTCTGGAGTTTCTGCTGTTTATATTGATGATGGCTCTGGTTTTCTTGCTATGTTATATGATACCGGAAATAATAATCCTTCGAATGACCAAATCCCAGATCAACGACATTGGGATGTTGCCCTTTTAAGATATGATATTCCTGACCTATCCACAATCCATATGAACGAAAGGACAACAATGGTAATTATTGTCCGTTCTAAGATTATGGTAGAGTAAAAATTATTTGGGTTTTATTATTACTCTTCTTTCCGGCTCTTCTCCTACACTTTCTGTAACAACATCGTTTCTTTTGGCTAGTTCTAAATGAATAATTCTTCTTTGATAGGCTGGCATTGGTTCCAGTTCTTTTTCTTTCTTAGAAAGAGCAACCTCGTCAGCTGTAGAATTTGCCATCTCTCGAAGGTAAGTATACTTCTTTTCTTTATATTCGTTGATATCCAAATCTACAAAAAATTCTCCTTTGTTTTTCTTTTTAAGAATTTTTGACAAAAGTTTCTGAATTGTATTAAGAACTGTTCCGCCCTGACCAATTAAAATTTTTGGTTCCCCTACTTTTATCTTAATATACAAAACCTCTTCTTCTAAAAAAACTTCTGCTTTCTGAAGATCAAAGCCCATTTTTTCAAAAAATTGGCAAACAAGGGGTTTTATATTTTTTATGTCGCCTGCTCCTTCCATAAATTATTTTTTAATTCTTCTTTTAACAATCTCCTGTTGAAGGATAGCAAATAATCCGCTCACAAGCAAGTAAAGGGCAACTGCTGAGGGCAGCCTTAAAAGAATCATTACAATAAATGCTGACAAAAAATAGTTCATTGACTGCTGATACTTCTGTTGCTTATCTTTTGAGGGCGATCTTACACTCATCCATTTTGTCTGAAGATATTGAGAAATACCAACAAGCACTGCTAATAAAATTGAGGGTTTGACTAAATCTATGTTTAAAAAGACGGTGTTTATTATCTCCGGTTTCTGGACAAAACTGTAAAGATAAGTAAAGTTTTCCGGGTTTAGACCTTTTGAAAACAATCTGTAAAGGGCAATAAGTACTGGAAACTGAATGAGGAGTAATAAAAATCCTGAAAAGGGATTGAATTTTTCTTTTTTATAAATTTCCATCAGTGCTTTTGCTTGTTTTTCTTTATCGTGTTTATGTTTCTCTTGAATCTCTTTGATTTTGGGTTGAATTTTTTGGAGCGCTATCTGCGATTTAATCGCCTTCTCCTGAAAAGGATATAAAATAACCCTGACAATCAGGGTTAAAATAATTATTGCCAAGCCAAAACTGTAACCAGGCAAATAATTGGTTAAAAGAATTAAAAGGTTAAAAAGTGGCTGATAAAAGATTATGTAAAAAATTTTTACAATACTACTCATTTTGTTTAATAATTCTTGCTTTTTGAAAAGCCCTTAGTACAATTTCTTGAAGTTCCCAAAAATTATACTCTTCTGCTCCCGGCAAAGCAACTATCACAATATCATAGCCCTGTTTAATATGTGGCAACATACTCCTTACCACTTCTCTTAATCTTCTTTTCAACTTATTTCTTCGCACCGCTTTATTTGAAATTTTTTTAGAAACCACAAACCCAAATCGCAAACTAGAATCTCTTTTTTTAAGAATCTTAATAAAAATTTCTTTTTCTCGATATCCCTTTCCTTGACGAAAAACTAACTTAAAGTCCTTTTGTTTTTTGAGCCGGTTTTTTAAAGGCAACATTTAAGGAGTAAGTTTTTTTCTGCCTTTCTTTCGTCTTCTTTTCAATACCCTTCTGCCTGCTTTCGTTTTGATTCTTTTTAAAAAACCGTGTGTTTTTTTCTTCTTTCTCTTTTTGCCTTTGTTTGTGATACTCATATCTCCAATAAATTAAAACTGATAATTGAATTATATCACATTAATTTAAGCGGTCAAATTAAAAAGTTTTTCTCTAAAGATTTACAGATTATCCACAAGTTATTCACATAAGGGTTGATTTTCCTTGATTTTGCGTGGTTTTTTGATAATCTCTATAATATAAGAGGGCAAATTAATATTAGAACTATATGACAAAAGAGGAGCTCTGGCAATCTGTTCTCGCCCAAATCCAGCTATCTGTTTCTCCGGCAAACTTTGCTACTTGGTTTAAAAACACAAAAATTGTAGAGATTAATGAAAATTCTGTAATTATAGGCACCCCCAATGCCTTTTCCAAAGAATGGCTTGAGAAAAAATATGGAAAAACCATATTAAAAATTTTGAGAAATTTAAACACCCAAATCAAAAAAATAGAATTTCAGGTAATCTCTCACAAACCTCCCAAAAATCTTGCTCAAAAGTCTGTAGAATATCCTGATCAACTTAAATTTGAAGAATTTTATTTAGACAAAAAAACTAACCTTAACCCTAAATATACTTTTGAGAATTTTGTTGTAGGTCCCTTTAATGAACTTCCCCACGCTGCTGCTTGGGCTGTAAGTGAAAATCCAGGTTCTGTATATAATCCTCTTTTTATTTACGGAGGTGTGGGGCTAGGGAAAACTCATCTTATTCAAGCAGTTGGCAACAAAGTGTTGGAAAACTTCCCAAACAAAAAAGTACGCTATGTATCTTCTGAAAGATTTACCTCTGAGATAATTAATGCTATTAAAAACCAAACAATAGATCGCTTTAAAAGATCTTATCATCAAATTGATCTTTTAATCATAGACGATATTCAGTTCCTTTCAGGTAAAGAAAAAACCCAAGAAGAATTCTTTCACATCTTTAATTCGCTTTACGAAGCAAACAAGCAAATAATTCTTTCCTCTGACCGTCCACCAAAAGCAATTTCTGCTTTAGAGGAAAGATTAAGATCTAGATTTGAAGGAGGAATGATTGCAGATATCAGTGTTCCAGATTTCGAATCGCGAGTTGCTATTTTAAAACAAAAAATGCAGGAAAAAAATATTTTTTTCGATGACCAAATCTTAGAATATATTGCAGAAAACATCCAAAGCAATATAAGGGAACTTGAAGGGGCTCTAAACAGATTAATTATTTATCAGAAAATCAATAACCAGAACGTAGATCTAGAAACTGCTAAAAAATTACTTAAAAGAATTATAAAACCCCAGGCAAAAAGAGTGAGTTTCCAAAAAGTTATAGATATTGTGGCTGAGTTTTACAATCTTAAACCCAAAGATCTTTTTCAAAAAACAAGAAAACAGGAAATTGTAAGACCAAGACAAATAGCAATGTATTTATTAAGAGAAGAAGTCAAACTTGCCTTTCCAACTATAGGGAAAAAATTTGGAGGAAAAGACCATACCACTGCTATTTATGCTTACGAAAAAATCGCTAAAGAAATTGAAGAGAATGAAACCTTTTCTGAGGAAATAAATATAATCAAGGAAAGAATTTACGCTTTATAAAGTGTTAAAAAGAACTGAAAAAAAGCCTAATAATATATGAAAAAAATATGGAAAATTCGCAGCTATTAATTTCCTTATCTTTTTCTCCAACCATAATGCTCATTTTTTTCTTAAAATTTCCACAAAGTTTTCCCATTCAATTTAATTGATTCTATCCCGTTTTTACACCAAAATAATTAGAAAATAAAAAACTTAATAGTAGTAATAATTTAATTAAAATTAAACAAAAATTATGACTATAGAAGTTTTACGAGAAAATTTAAAAAAGGGTCTTCAAACCGTAGAAAGAATCACAGGAAAAAATTTGGTCCTTCCAATTTTAAATAATGTTTATTTAAAAACAGAAAAAAACTCGTTAAGGCTTGCAACTACAGATTTAGAAACAGCAATTTACCACTGGATATTAGCAAAAACAGATAAAGAACAAGAAATTACTGTACCTGTAAAATTATTTTCAAATCTTTTGTCTTTCTTGCCTGACCAAAAGGTTAGTTTAGAAATAAAAAACAAAATTCTAATATTAAGTGGAGAAAATTACAAAACAGAAATAAAAGGGTTGGATCCAAAAGATTTTCCTATTATTCCTAAAATTGAAAAAAATGAATGGGTTGAA
>CAYNAX010000004.1:12560-14097 GCA_964395745.1 uncultured Candidatus Saccharibacteria bacterium
AAAACTAAGATATGTTTCAATTACAAGTTTTTACTTGAAGGAGTTTCTAAAATTAAAGGAGATGAGATATATATAGGGTTAAATGGTGAAGATGGTCCCGGCCTTATTAAATCACAAGAAGATTTGAGTTTTCTCTATATCTTAATGCCTATTAAACCCACATAAGGAGTTATTGTTTAAACTTTTTTAGCACTTCTAACATTATTTGGTGCCAAACAGGACCGGCAATTGTTACTGCTGGTTTTTTTGCCATGGGGCTATTATCGTTGTTACCTACCCATATTCCTACAACCGTTGATTTAGAATAACCAATAACCCAGGCGTCGCGAAAACTATCTGTGGTACCGGTTTTAGCAGCCACCCAATATCCAGGAAAGTAAAGAGGGGAATTAATACCAAACATTGGTGCGCGCGCTTTATTATCAGAAAGAATACTATTGATTAGCTGACAAGCGTTTTTGTCCAAAATTCTTCTTAAACTTGTTTGGGTGTTGTCTTCTATAATCCGCCCTCGATTGTCTAAGATTTTTATTACTGCTTTGGTTTGGGTTTTAAGGCCTTCTGTAGCAAAAACTCCATAGGCACTGGTTAGTTCTAGCAACTTTACTTCTCCTCCACCTAGAACTAGGGCAGGACCATAAAATACCCCGGGTTTATCAAGGGTGGTAATTCCCATCATTTTTGCTGTTCTTAAACTATCTTCAATCCCAGCCAGATACAACAAAACTTTAACAGCCGGAATGTTTAAAGACTGAGCAAGCGCCTGTCTTAGGGTGACAGGACCTCTAAATTTTCTATCATAATTTTGAGGAATATAGTATTTGTTGCCCCATTTACCAAAGTTTGTAAGTTCATCAACAACTATGGTTTTATCGCTATAACCCTTTTGAAAGGCAGTAACATAAACAATGGGTTTAAAAGCAGATCCTGGTTGTTGACCAATTCCATAAACAGCAACATTAACTTTTGGCTCAAATAAACAATTTTTTCCAGGTGTGCAGTTTTCAGGATAAGGTTTACCAAAGTAATCTTTTGAACCAATCATTGTAAGGATTTCTCCAGTGAAAGGATCTAAAATAACCACTGAGGCGTTATGGGCACCATAAGATTTTAGAAACTGGTCGTTATTTTGGATGATTTCTTGTGTTTTTTGATATAAATCCCAATCTAGAGTGGTATAAACGGTTAGTCCTGCCTCTTTCAAATACTCAGAGCCATATTTTTTTTCAAGGTAGTCCTTAACATATAAAACAAAATGAGGGGCTTTTATATTGTCTTGATGCTCGCTGAATATAATCTCTTCGGCTTTTGCCTTTTGATATTCTTCTTGGCTAATAAAATTATTTTCAAGCATTTTCTTTAAAGTGTCATCTTTGCGATTTAAAAGTTCTTGACGGTGTTGCCAATAAAAACTGGGCGCCTTAATAGTGGAAGCCAAAAGGGCTGATTCTGCCAAGGTTAATTCTTTGGCAGATTTATTAAAGTAAGATCGGGCTGCTTCTTCAACTCCATAAATATTAGGACCAAAAGGTATTTG
>CAYNAX010000005.1:0-13623 GCA_964395745.1 uncultured Candidatus Saccharibacteria bacterium
CACGGTCTATGTCCGGTAACTCTCGAAATACAAGATACTCAAGTTTGCGACTTTCGTGTTGGATATTTTGATCTCAATGTCGCTTTTTGCAAGGGAGATTTTCTCTTTCCGGTAGTTGGATGCGACAATATTAATGGCAACCGCTCATATTTGGGATGCAGGGCGGATTTCCCCCAGCTTCAAGTTACTGGAAAACTATACCTGAATCCTTGTTTCCCTTGTGGTTCCTTTACTGCTCTTGGATTGACCCTTCACTACCAGTTCTAAAGGCTTAAAGCGCCCCTCTTTTGGGGCGCTTCTTTTTTTTACAACCAACTTAATTTAATAACTAACTTAATCTTCTTGCCACTAAAATAAATCCTGTATGAGCCACCATTCTATCTTTGGGACGCATACTTTTCTCTTCAATTTTCCATTCTCTTTGAAGAACCTCATACATTCCTTCAAAATAAAAACATTTTGTTTTTTCTATCTCTTTTTTAACTCTTAACATTTGCTGCACCGTAGGATTGTAAACCATTAAAATACCTCCGGCTTTTAAACTTTTTTTAACAGCGTCTATGGCTCTCCATGGTTCGGGTAGATCCAACACAACTCTATCAAGATTTTTGTCTTCCCTTCTTATGCCCTGTTTATATATATCTCTTTTTCTAAGAATTAAATTTTGCGGCAACTTTCCAAAATAATTTTTGATATTTTCTTTTGCCCTCTCCAAAAATTCTTTTCTGCGTTCATAAGAGATAACTTTTCCTTTTTCTCCAACCATTTTCAAAAGATATATTGTAAGCGCTCCTGAACCTGTACCTGCTTCTAAAACTTTATTGTTTAAGGAAATGTCCCCTAAGGTTAAAATTGCTCCCAAATCTTTTGGATAAATAATCTGCGCGCCTCTTTTCATTTTCAACAAAAAATCGCTGGTTTTGGGATAAAATACCAGTACTTTTTTTCCTTTCGAACTTACAAGTTGACAACCCGGCTCTTTGCCAATTATTTCGTTATGCAAAACAAAACCCTGATGAAAATGAAATTTCTCGTTCTTTTTGAGTTGAAAAATATATTTTCTCCCCTTTGTATCAATTAATTCTACAAATTGTCCTGTTTTAAATTTCATATCTAATCAAAAATTTTTAAAATTTTATTCGGCGTTCTTCTGCCCTTAATAATTTGAATTTTATTTTGAGGAATTTTTAAAAAATCAGCAATCAATTCAATAACTCTTTCGTTTGCCCTCCCCTCTTTTGGCGCCTCTTTTACCCAAACATTTAACTTATCTTTATCTATCTGTAACACTTTTTCTTTTTTTGCTTTTGGAAAAACCTTTATTTTAATTAACATAATTTTTGTAAAATCAAAAATCTTTCTTTTTTGTATTGATCTTTCTCAAAACGATAACGATAGTTGTGAAATTTCATTTTTAATATTTTTTCAATCTCTCCCCTTTGGAGAGGGTCAAATTCCATAAACAGATAACCAACACACTTAAGGTGTTTATCAATTTTATCTAAAACTTTCTTAATGAAAAGCAAGCCATCTTCTCCTGCAAATAAAGCATTCCAGGGTTCGTTTTCTAAAACTTCTTTATCAACTTCTTTAATTCTTTTTAGGGCTACATATGGAGGATTTGCTAAAACAAAATCATATTTTTTGTTTCGGAGCAAAAAAAACATATTGGAGCGATATATTCGGTATCTCTTTGAAGGAATTTTATTCTTTATAAGATTAATTTTTATTTGTTGAATTGCCTCCTTGTCAATATCTACAAAATCTACAAAAGTTTTTTGGGTTGCTTTCAAAACAGCAATGCCAATACATCCGCTTCCGGCAAAAATATCTAAAACATCAACTCGGTTATTATCTTTTTCTCTTTTCTTTATTTTTTTGATTGCCTTTCTTGTCCAAAACTCTGTTTCTTGTCGCGGAATAAAAACCTTGCGCGAAACATCTATCTCGCAATTTAAAAAATTAACCGAATTGTTTTCTCTTGTCTTTTTTATATTTTTTCTCGCAAAATTTCTTGAAATTTTTGAGAGATTCTAGAATTCAAAAGTTTTTTACCTTTCAAAATCATTTCCTCATAAGTTGGTCTTTGAACTTGATAAAATATTCCTATAGGAATATCTCCCTTGCTATCGCTATAATCCCACTCTCTGGCTCTTGCAAGCGCTTCTTTGTAATTAGAAGAATTATGGTTTATGTCTTCTAGTTTATAAATCTTTTCGTTATAAAATTTTGCCAGATTTAAAAATGAAACGCAGGGCTGCAATACTTCTACAAAAGAAAAGCCTTTATGCTCAATTGCTTTTTTAATGATGCTTTTAAGATGAGCGGGGTTGCCTGCATAACTTCTTGCCACAAAAGTTGCTCCACTTGCCATCATTAGTTCTATAGGGTTAAGGGTTTTCTCAAAACTCCCCTGAGGAGTAGATTTGCCCTTAAACCCTATCGGTGAGGTAGGAGTATATTGACCTGTAGTTAAAGCAAAAACTCTATTGTCATGAATTATCACAGTAATATCTGTGTTTTTTCGAGCAGCAGAAACCAGATGGGCTATTCCTTCATCATAAGCATCTCCGTCTCCCTCAAAGCCAATTACTTTAAGATTAGGGTTTGCCAATTTGATACCAGTTGCCACAGGTATCACTCTTCCATGAATGGAATAAAAACTGTTGGTGTTAATATAATCAACAATTTTGGCATGACATCCAATTCCACTCACCAAAACAAAATCTTCTATCTTTAACCCCTTTTTTGTAAGTTCTAAAATTGCCTCTTTAACAACGCCTTCTATAACAAAATTAAAACATCCCGGGCACCAGGTTTTCTCGGCATAGGTATTAAGAATTGAAGAATCTATTTTATTTCTTGCCATATTCTTTTTATTAATTCATCAGAGGTAAATGGACGGGCATCGTATTTAAGAATTTTGTGAGTAGGGTTAAAGCCGTGTGAGCGCAAAATAGTTGCCAATTGTCCTGTGGAGTTATTTTCTACATCAATTATCTCCGCCGCGTTTTTTAAAACTTTTTCTAGTTCCCATTTAGGAAACGGCTCCAAGTATTGTATCTGAACAAATTTTACTTTTAATTCCTCTGCTACTTCTTCTAAAACGCCTTGTGTTGATCCCCAGCCAATCAAAACTACTTTACTTCTTTTATTGCCATAAATTTTTATTGTTTCTTTTTTCTTTAATTCCTCAATTAATGCTTCCTTTTTCTTTGCCCGTTTATCTATCATCTTTTTAATTTTTTGAGGATCTTCGGTTGTAATTCCATATTCGTCGTGTTCATAACTTGTTGCTTTAACAATATTATTTTTAGTTCCCGGAAAAGCCAAAGGTGAAACACCGTCTTCAACAAAAAGATACCTCTTATAGCCACCTTTTTCTTTCCATAACTTTGGCTTCTCCATTTTTACCTCTCTTAAATCTATTTCTGTAGAAAATGTGCTTTCGCTTAAATGTTTGTCGCTCAAAATAATTCCCGGCATTTGATATTTCCAAACCAAATCTAACATTTCTCCTGTTAAATAAAACGCTTGATGAGTATCACCAGGAGCAGCAACAATTCTCTGAAACTCTCCATGCCCAGCATTTAGGGCAAACAAAAGATCTCCTTGCATTGTATAGGTGGGCACACCCGTAGACGGACCCCCTCTTTGAGACAAAATAAACAATACTGGAATTTCTGCCTGCCCAGCCATACTCAATGCTTCACTCATCAAAGCAAATCCACCACCTGAAGTTCCTACCATAGACCTTATTCCAGCATAAGCCGCTCCTTCTGCTATCAAAACAGCAGCGATTTCGTTTTCTGGCTGAACTGTTTTCACCCCTAACTTGTCCTCATAGTGAGCGAAAAAGTGAAGAATACTTGTTGCTGGGGTCATTGGATAAGCCACATAAAGTTTTAACCCTGCTTTTGCCGCTCCAAGGGCTATTGCTTCGTTACCTGTCAAAAGAGGTTTTGGGGTCTTTCTTAATCTTGGTAAATTAATAATATTTGGCGCTAAATTATATCCAAGTTCTGCAGCCAAAAGATTTTCCCGCTGATAATCTTTAAATACCTCTTTAATAAGTTTTTTAACTAATCCAAAGTTTATATTAAGAATTTTTGCCGTAGCCCCTAATACCAAAGTGTTTTTTGTAAATGAAGGCAATTTCTGTTCCTGAATAATTTTATTCATCTCAATCTTTATGCCTCTTTTATATTCCGCCTTCTCGGGATCGTAAACCGCAACCGTCTCTTTATCTATTCTTTTTTGATGAATTTTCAAAGTATCTTGGTTAAAAGCAAAGAGAATATCTATCTTGTTTTTGTGAGATTTTATGGGCTTTCTTGCGGCTCTAATAATAGAAAAATTATGCCCACCCCTAATCAGCGAGGGGTAATCTTCATAAACAAAAACATTCCACCCGTAACGATTAAGAAGTCGGGCTATTAAATTTCCTCCCTGTTTTATCCCCTCGCCTGCTTGCCCACCAATAAGAATAGAAATTTCTTTCATAACAAAAAGGGTTAATTATTAAGATGTTGTTGTTTTTTTTTCTTATTTTCTCTCTTGATGATTCTCCAGTGATATAAATAAAGAGGCAAGCCCACAATAATCAAAGAAAGATTAATTGAAGCATCTCTTTGTCTTTTGGCAACCACGGGGTCTATTTTCTCGTTTTTTTCTTTAATTTCTTTATATTCTTTAAGAAACTCTTTTAAGAGTTGTTTTTCTTCTTCGCTCAGTCCTTGGTTTTCCTTAGATAGTTGGCTTATTTTTTCTAAGGGCACAGGGGTTGGTGGTAGAGAATAATAATATCTTAGTTGTTGATCTGCCTGAGTAAAGATAAAGGTTTTCAAACCCATATCAATAAAACGAATTGCTCCAATTATAACAAGCACCAAGCCCAGGGCAGAGAAAAAGTAAAGATAGATTGTTCTTAAAATACTCATTGAAATAATTAATGATAATTTATTATAACCCGATTCGTCCCATTTTCAAAAACGCTATATTTTTTTCAAAAGTTTTTGCAGGTTTTTATGAATAAGATTGTTGGAAAAAATTAAATCAGAGCGCTTAACCCTCCATTCTTGTCCTTGAAAATCAGAAACCTTGCCCCCTGCTTCTTGTATTAAAAGAACTCCCGCTGCTACATCCCAGGGATCAATTTTAGTAGTAAAATACCCGTCCACCCTTCCGGCGGCAGTCCAAGCAATTTCCAATCCTGCCGATCCTATTTTCCTTAACTCTGTAACCTTTGGATAAAGGATAGAAAAAATATTGGCAATCCTTTTTTTGCTCTTTTCATTGCCTTCGCAATAAACCAAATAACTTTCTTTCAATTGTTTAATTTTTGAAACCTTTATTTTTTTTCCATTTAAATACGCGCCGTTATATTTTTTGGCAAAATAAAACTCGTCTATTGCCGGCGCATAAATAGCAGAAAGAAACGGCTCTGATTTTAAACACAAAGCAACGCAAACAGAAAAAAGAGGGTTATTGTTGGCAAAATTGCCTGAACCGTCAAGAGAATCTATTATCCAAAGAAATTCTTTCTTCTTTCTTACAAAACCCCCTTCTTCGCTCAAAATAGAATGATCGGGAAAATTCTTTTTTATCTCGCCAACAATTAGACGATCAATAATTTTGTCGTATTTGGTTACAATCTCCTTTGATGTGCCACGCAAAGAAATTAGTTTGTTTTCTTTTTTGAAATAATAAAGCAACTCTTTACCTGCTCTTCTGGTTAATTTTTGAATAAATTTTTCTACATCCATAGTGTTTATTAGTGAAGTAAAGTTTGGGCTTCGTTTATTAAGGAATCGATTTTGGAGGAAGAAAGTTCTGTTTTCTTTAATAATTTCTTCTTGCCCAATGCCAAAATGTCGCCTGCCAGCATTATTTTTTCCTTTTCAAAACACTCTAAGAAACTGGAGCTGAAAGAAGGCAAAATTGTAACTGGGTAAAGTTTTCGGGATTCTATTAAATATTCCAATCCTTTCGGCTTGGGATACCGCCATCCTAACAAATCCATTTCTCCTATGCATTTAGCGTATCTAACCACTTGATTAGTAAATTTTGCATTGGTAACCAAGATCGGCCTGAGTTGATATTTTGAGAATTGTTTTAAATATCCCTCTTTAAGATCAAGAAAGCGCGCCCAATTCTCCAAAGCAACCCTTAAATCAATCCTTTCCCCTTGGTTAATTCTGTATTTACACTCTCCTACATAAATTAAATCTTCTTTTTTTGCCAAGAAATCAACTTCGTATCGGGCACATTTTCCTTTTAAATGAAGATTTAAAGACACATCAAAGCCTAAATCAGAAAAGATTTCTCCAATATATTTTTCAAAAGGAAAACCGTTTGGTCCCAACTTTCTAATCCCTTCCTTCAAACTAAACCTTAAACTCGCCTTAAAATCTCTCTTGTTAAGTAGTTGTTTTACCTTCTTAAAAATCTCTTTCGTCTTAATATCGGGATAAATTTCCTTTTCTATTTTTTTTGCTATCTCAAAAGCAAGTTTGGAAGAAGCGCCTGCTCTCTTAGCACTTCTAAAAACTTTATGAAAGGAAAATGGCTCTTTTTCTCCGCGAGAATTAATTACATAAATGGTTTTCATATGAAAATTTAAATTTAGATTATATTCGCCATTTTTTGGGCTACCTTGATTTGAATTTTCTTAATACCTTCATTAAAACACTCTTTCAAAATTGCCTCTTGATCCTCTTTTTTCAGTTGAGGATTAAGCACCACCTCTTCCACCTCTAATTTTCCATTAATTACTATTTTTACTCCCTGTTTTTCTATTTCTACTCTTTCTTCTTCAAGAGCGCTCTGTAATTTTTTGATTTGTTTAATTTGCTTTAATTGTTCAAACATAATTTCTTTGTTGAATGTTTAATTTATTGAATAAAATAAGGGTTTTTCTTTTTAAGCGCCTTTAAAGCCAACTCCAACCTCAGAGGACTTCCTCCATAAAGGGTAAACAATACCTCCCCTCTTTTTACTTTTTCTCCTGTTTTTTTGTGAAGATAAACGCCTGCTTCTTTTATATAAGGTGCTCCCAAAATTCTACAGATCTCTATAAGATTTTTGTTATGAATTAATTTTATTCTTCCTGATTGATGCGATTTAACATCATACTTCTTGTCTGAAAGCCGAATATCCTCTGAACTAATGTTTTTATTTCCTCCCTGGGCTACAACTATCTCTTGAAATTTTTTCAGCGCCCTACCTGAATATAAAGAATCTCTTGCCATATCATACCCTTTTCCTGTTCTTGCTTTTCCAGAAAGTTCTAAAATATAACCTGCAAGTTCTAATGCTCGTTTTTCCAAATCTAATGGCTTATCTTTTCGTTGCTCTAAAACTTTGAGATCGTCTCTTATCTGAAGCGCCGGACCTATCCCCCTACCTATTGGTTCTCTGGCTTTATTAATAGAAACTTTTACCTTTATTTTAAATCTCTTGGCAACATCTTCAAAAATTTTCTTTAATTCTTCTGCCTTATTAATACTTTTAACTTTAGCAAAAGGATTTACCGGAACATCAACAACCAAATTTTTAATACCTAAAGCGATCTTTTTTGCCATAATACTGGAAACCATTTTGGGAAAAGATTCAATCAAAAGTTGACTTGCTACCTCAATAATTCTTGCATCCGAAGGAACAATGTCTCCGGCGCCCCAAACAATACATCCTTTTGTTTTATTAACAATACTTTTTAACTTTTTTGTTCCAAAAGAAATAGGAGCAATTGTTTCAAAAGTATCGGCTGTTCCTGAAGCAGAAGTAATTGCCCGAGAGCATGTCTTTGGAATAAATATTCCATAACTTGCCACAATGGGCACAATAATCGGCGTGGTTTCGTTGCCGGCAAGCCCTCCTACTGAATGTTTATCAGCTACAATTCCGGGGAAAGTTATCTGAGTTCCGGTTTCAGCCATTGCTTTTGTAAGGTAAAAAAGTTCTCTTGGAGATATTTTTTCAAAAAATGAAGAGGCAACAAAAAATGCTACTGCCACATCGTTTAATTTTCTCGAAACAATGTCTGATATAATTTCATAAATCTCTTTATAATTAAGTTCTTTACCGCTAAGTTTTTTCTGAATTGCCTCCAAAGATTTGGGCTTGCCCAGCAGAGAAATTTCTAAAACCTCTCCTGTTTCAATAGAAAACCTTTGAGCAAGATCCTCAAAAATGCCTATTTCTCCCCTTTTTACCAAAGTGTCGGTTACATCAACATAGCAACCTATAGATTGTCCTTTAAGATGAATTACCAACCCGTCTCCGGGCCGGATACCCAAATTCTGACAATCTTCTTGATGAATTAAAACAATCCAGGCAACTCTTGCCTCTATATCAATAACTTTTGCTGAAAGTTGAAAATTATTTTTTTTCATAACCCCAATAATCTAATGCTAATTTTAACTCTTGGTCAGTTTGAGCATATTTGTCTAAAGGAATGCCCCTTGTGGCCGCCTCTATTGATTGATAAACTGCTCTTGCGCCCGCAGCCGAGCCTAAAGGATGACCGTGAAGCCCTCCCCCAAAATTTATCACAATATCCTTGCCCAGAATTTTAACTAACTTTTCTACCAAACCCGGATGCAGTCCTCCCGAAGCCACGGGTAAAACAGGTTTTAGTTTTCCAAATCTTGAGCGTAGAAAATTATTAATAGAAATTACCTCTTCTTTTGTTCCTTCCATTTTTCCCACCACTGTTCCTGTGTGCAGCTCATCAATTCCTGCTAATCTTGCAAGTTTAGCCACCACCAACATAGAAATTCCCCAATCTTTGTTTCTGGTAAAAGCAGAGTGTCCTGCCCGATGACCATGAATAACCAAACCAAAATTTTGATTTCTTAAATACTGAATTGCAGAAAATCCTGAAGTGATAATATCTACCATCACACACCTGCCACCCAGTTTCTTTACCAGGGCTGCTCTTTTTACCATTTCATCGGCTGGAGCGGTGACATTAAAAACAAATATCTTTTTGGTTTTAGATTTTTTCTCAACAGAGTTTATTACTTTAACCACTTCCCTAACTCTTTTTTCAAATCTACAAAATGACATATCAGTAAGAGTTTCATCATCTTTAATAAGATCTACGCCGTTGCTAAAAATTTCGTAAGCCAGTTTGGCTGTTCTTTCTGGAGAAAGCCCCACCTTGGGTTTGATAATACATCCAATAATAGGTCTGCGATATATGTTATATAACTTTCTTATTCCGTGTAGTCCTATTTGTGGCCCTAAAAAAGAATTGATATATCGAGATGAAAATTCAACATCTTCAAGACGAAGCGTTTTTATTTTTTTTAAAGAAAAAATATTCCCCGCTATAGTAGAAAGCAACTGAGGAATGTTTCCTTTTTCAAAAAGTTGAATAGGATAAGCAATTTTTACTATTGATTCTTCTTTGTTTAAATATATAATTCTTGCCGCCAACTTCTGAAAAATTCCTTTTGTTAGAGTTGTTACTTCTGTCCAAGTTCCCACAGATGATTCCGCAGCCAACTCTTGAACAGTTTGCATAAAATCAAAACCCTTTTGGGGCTTCATCTTAAAAGTAGCTACAATATCGTCTTTTGACGGTTTCTTATTTAAGTTTAAATAAGAAAATTTTATTTTATTAACCATGGATATATTTTTTTAACCTCTCTTTTTATATTACTGGGCGAAATAATTCCTGCCTCGCAAACAATTCCTTTAATATATTGAGCAGGCACCATATCAAAAGCAAAATTAATAATCTTAAGACCTTTCGGCGCTTTCTTCCAAACCTCTTTTGGAGACCTTCTCTCTATTTTAATCCAAGATTTATGATGAAACTTCAAAAGAGTGGCAGCAACATAGAAAGGAACTTTTTCATAATATGAAGCCAACCCTATGCCAAAACTACCAATTTTGTTGATAATAGATCCATCTGGCAAAATAGCATCGCATCCAATAATGACCTTATTCATCATTAACTCTTTGCCCGAATGCTTAGAAATTAAAAAAGCGGCTGAAGAATCTACAACCATTGTTACAGGAATATTATGCTTAATCAAATTTTTTGCCGTGATGTGCCCCTGAAACAAGGGGCGTGTCTCTGTGTTAAAAACATAAAAATGTTTTCCCTGCTTCTTTGCTATTTTTAAACCTTCTTCTACGGTGGAAGAATGACAATGAGTAAAAACTTTATCTTCATTTTTAATGATTTTGGCTACCTGAGAGGCAATAGTTGCTTTAGATTTTTCTATTGTTTCTAAAATTTCTGAACTTGATTTTTTCAATTCTAATTTAAGTTCTTGAACATCTTTTGCTTTTTTTATTCTATAAAAAATAAATTTTACGGCATTCTGGGCTAAGGGTTCGGTGGGCCGTGCTGAGAGAAGATCTTTTGATGCCTTTTTGAGTTTTTTCAAAAACTCAGATTTTTTATCTTCTTTTAACTTCTCTCCATATCTCTGAATGGTTAAAATAACGGTTTTTGCTACCTGATTTGCCCCTTGAATTTTTTTAAGTTGAGCAATTTCTCTTTTTGTTTTTTGAATTATATCCATATAATCAATTTTTATTATATGGCAAATCTTTCCTCTTTACAATTAAAAAGAAAAAGGGTGACCGCAAAGATCACCCTTGATTATTGTTTTGCTGTAAAAAGAACCTTACTTTGTCTGCCAACTGTAAAAAGGTTGTTGTTTTCTTTGTTTGTCTTGTTCTTGGACGACCAAGATCAACTTTTATATTGCCAATAATTGTTCCCGGATGAGAAGACATTACTATTACTCTATCTGATAGAATCACTGCTTCTTCTATACTGTGAGTTACAAAAAGTATGCTCATTTTTCCCGACTCTTTCCATATTCTTAACAATTCGAAGTTCAGATCTTCTCTTGTCATTGCATCTAAGGCGCCAAAGGGTTCATCCATCAGAAGAATATTAGGAGAAATTGTCAAAGCCCTTGCGATAGCAACCCTCTGTTTCATTCCGCCTGAGAGTTTATAGGGATAATAACTCCAGAACTTTCGATCTATTCCCACTATCTCTAAAAAGTATGACGCCTGCTGTCTTGCTTTTCGTTTCTCCCCCATCACAATCAAGGGAAGAGCAACATTTTTAAAAACAGTGAGATGATCAAAAAGAGCGGGGTCTTGCATTACTATACCATAAACTCTCTGGGATCGCGCCTCACTCGGTAACATTCCTTTAACCAGAATTTTTCCTTCTTCTTGTCCTGGATCAGCAATATCTCCGATCATATGAAGAACGGTTGTTTTGCCACATCCAGAAGGTCCTACCAAGGAAACAAATTCTCCCTCATAAACAACAAAACTTACATCTTTTATAGCAGTTACTCCTTCGTCTTCAAAAAACTTTCCCACTTTCTCAAGACAAATGACAGGATTAGGCATTTCTTCCTCCCCTCATTAATGCCTGAGCCCATTTCCAACCCGGCTGGGAAATATCTATGCCGAGCATCTCTATTTCTTTAAGGGTTTCTGCTATGTATTTTTGGGGATTTTCTAAACTCTCCCCTACATCTCCCACACAACACATTGGCTTACCTTGATAAACCTGATGTGCTTTTTGATAAAACTTTCTGCTGACAATTGTGCCGGGGTTTTCTACTGGAAGATCTGTATACGGCAGATTTGGCAAAACTCCTTTTTTAGAAACTTCAAAGATACACTGCGAAAAAACAGGAATCATTTCTACATCGTGTTCTTGACAAGTGCGCCAAATCTTCATTATTCCTTCTATACTACCAGCAGCAGTAAAAACAATTATTCTTTCTGGCTTTGCTATCTTTAACCCTTTGGTTACCAAATAATTAATAGTAGAGCCGGAAGCAATGGCGGTATCAGGAATGAGCCATAAATCTCCTGTCCATTCTCCGAGAAAGAACTTTTCCTCTATCTGCCAACTGTCGCCAACCAGTTTTCTTTGAAGTTTTAGAAAGGTTGTTGGCAGAATAAAGTCGGGGAGCAATCTCTTGGAAGCCCTTTGAAGGTCAAAAGGATAGGCGCCTCTTAAAATAAGAAACTGTCTTGGATTTCGAGAAAAGTTCATTTTTTCCAACGCTGCTTCAAAAAGAATGTCAGCGATTTTTTCAATAAGTTCAAACTTTCGTCTTCCCCAAATTCCACGACCCAAAATTAACTTCTCCCCTTCCGGGCTTTCTACCAAATACATCTCTTTGGGAAAACAATTGCCAGGAATAAGAATACGCCAAACTACAATCTCTCCCTTCTTTTTTATTACCTCTCCTATATCTTCTATAAAAACCCTATTCATTTTTACCTCCTTTTTAAGAAAACAGGGGGAGGGATTAAACCCCTCCCCCACTCTCTTCATTTATTCGGGAGGAAAAACACCACTGGGCACCCACTGATAAGCAGCGCGCACCTCTTCCTTTGTAAGCATTCGACTTATTAACCCTGTCTGATAAAGCCGATCTGCCATTGGAAGCCAAGTAGAAGCATCTATATAACCCAAGCCGTGTTCCCTGGTGTTTTCATTGACCAACAATTTGTTAATTTCCAATCCCCCGGGGATCTCATGCTCTCGCTCAAGCGAACTATTGTAAGTGAGCAAGATTTCAAACACTTCTTGGGGATTATGAGTCAGTACCCAATACCAGCCTCGATAAGTAGCAGAAACAAATGCTTCCACAACATCAAAATGATCTCTTAGGGTGCTTTCAGTAGTTACCAGAGAGTTTTCGTCCCAGGCAAGACCAGGATCAAGATCCCCAAAACGATAGGTATAGAATGGCTTTTCTTCTGCCTTCCAGTATTCCTCAAGAGTATCAAAGCCAAGAGCATGAACCACTGTGATTAACTCGTTATAAATCATTGCATGGGAAGCGGTAACTTGATGAGCGAGAAACCTTTCCATACTGCCTCCTTGATTTTGAACAATTGCTTTATCTGGTCCTGGCGATGTTCCATATACAGGGTAATAAAAATGATCTTTTCCTAAGTAACAAAGCAGAGGGTATTCGTATCCCGGCCAAACTTCTACAACTTTTCCGTAGAGATCTTGAGGCGAGGTTATTTCTTCCCAACTTACCAGATGAAGAGCCGGATCTTGAAAATCAGTGGCAATCACTTTCAAGGGCACTTTTTGATCAATTCGGGCAACTAGCACCAGCCAGTTATAACTTGTGGCAAAGGCAATATTTGCATCGTTAAGCATACGAGTTAAGGGATTAAGATCGGGTCCGCCAGGGAAAATGGAAACATCGAGCCCTGCTTCCTCATAAAAACCGAGGTATTTCGCTACAAGGGGACCGGCATCTTCCCAGTGATTAATCCAGGCAGGATAATACGAGACCGAAACAAGATTTTCTCCTGTGGCAAAAAATCCAGCAATGCCCAACACCAGTATTCCAATTAACATCCTTTTCATTTAAACCTCCTTTTTTTCTTTTTTGCCTTAAAAGTTGCCAACATCAACCTGCTTTTTCCTCTAAACCATATACCTCACCTCCTTTTATTTTTTTATCTTCTTTGCATAGAAGGGTGCCAAACAAGAAACTTCCTTTTCAAGAGATATACTGCTGCTACCAATAGAAACCCTAAACCTGCTCCAATAAAAGTAGCCAGCAGAACCGCAGCATTATCCATTCGATAAAGCCG
>CAYNAX010000006.1:0-12582 GCA_964395745.1 uncultured Candidatus Saccharibacteria bacterium
GAAAGTCGCAAACTTGAGTATCTTGTATTTCGAGAGTTACCGGACATAGACCGTGAGTTGCGAGATATACATCAATATCCCAGTTGTTAATGCACGAGTAACAAGGAGAAAATCCAAAGATGAATCGTGCGTAAGCAATGAGAAATTGATTATAGAAATCTGCGACAACAAACGGACCAAAGCTTTCTCCTACAACGCCAAAGCCTCCAGCAAAACTTATATGTGAGGATTTCATACCGTATCCAATTCCAGCAACAAACCAATAATGTGTGTCGTAGGCAGAGGATTCAAAGATTACTGCGTTGAGACAACAGGGTGGGGTCTCAAAGACCATTGCTCCGGACAAACCGACAAAAGAGAGCTCGTCGTTTGCAACGATGTCAGAGTGCAGATAATTTCCAAAAGCCCCCACGTTCAACATTACCAAAGCTACTACCACACATAACTTCCTCTTCATCTCCGAACACCTCCTTTAAATGTTCTTTTGTAAGAATAATAATTTTATAAACTCTTGTCAAGACCAAGAGCTTGACTTGACATTATTTTACTTTTTAGTAAATTAAAAACAGCTCTTATCTTTTAAGGAGGTGGTAGAAGTGAAGTGGGTATATCGGATTGTATTGGGAATAATACTGGCAGCAGGTATTGCGAGTATTGTTGGCATCACGAGTTTTTCGCAGTGTTGTCCCTGTCTACCGATTCAAAATATTCGTATTGATAATCATGGAGCCAATCCTAGAATAGAGTTTGAGATATCTCGCTGGTGCTATCTGTACTTTTTTCAGTATCGCCCCGGAGTAGGCTGGGAAGCACTTTTTCCTGTTGTTGCCTCTCAGGTTAAGAAATACGGTCCCGGATGTTATACTATTCATAATGGTTTGCTTCGATACGCCACCTGTTTGAGAATCGTAGTTAGCGAGGAGTCAGCATTTATATATCCTGAAAGCGCTTATGGTATAGGTCCAATGCTCACTTCTTATATTCAATTTGTTCCCACCCAATCTTACATCAGAACCTTAGAGTTTCGATTGAAACCCTCGTGTTGTCAGACACCTCCACGATCCAATTGTTGCACCTTACGTAGCAATACTTGTTGTAGTCTATGTTGTGATCCTTGCTTTATTCCTTTATGGTTGCTCCTGCTTATGGTTGTTCACTAAGCAAGGATACAAGGCGTCCCTCCGGGGCGCCTTTTCTCTTGACAAATTTATTAGAAAACTTTATTATTTGTTAGTACTTTAAAGGAGGTGGTTTCAGTGAAGAAGTACGGAATTGGCGGAGGTATATTGGTATTGGCGCTACTTTTAGCGGGTTGTGCTGGCTTATTCAACAAGCCCCCGGTTGCAGATTTTGTTTGGGAGCCCGTTGAACCCTTTGCTGGAGAAGAGGTAACCTTCGATGCTTCTCGTTCGTATGACCCAGACAAAAATGATACGCTGGATTATTCGTGGCTGATCAATGGAGAAAGATTGACAGGGATGAGAGTACGTTATGTGTTCCCAGACGATGGAGTGTACAATGTCACTCTAAATGTTACAGATCACTGCAATGTTTCTACTTCGGTGACCAAACGGATTACAGTAAAGAATCCTGCTCCTCGGATCAGAGGTATTACAGTATATGATTGCAACGGGGGACGAATAGAAGCAGGAGATCGTCTCAGATTTTGCGTTAGCGCTGTAGACCCGGCAGGCATTTCCCCACAATATATATCAGAAGTTAAATGGGATTTCGGTGACGGTAGTGCTCATGCCTTTGGGAAATGTGTGGAACATTGCTACTCTCGTGGCTGTAGATACTATACAGTTAGTGTCTCTGTCAAAGACGATGATGGGGCTACTAAAACCCTAGAAAAGACTATTTATGTCTATTGTAAGGACTATTCTCCCAGCGCTATCATTCAGGTTGAACCTCGCGAGATAACCTCGGGCACGACTGTTTATCTGAGTGGAAAACAGTCACATGACAATGATAGATGCTGTGTACCCTGTCCTGATTGTCCCAGAGATTGTGATCTGATGACTCCTGAGTGCGATGGTTGCCGTTTTTGTTGTGATGGGCGAGACAGGATTGTCTCTTACAAATGGACCATTACCCCGCCTGAAGGATCCTCCTTTGTTTTGTGGGGGAGAGACGTATCTTTTGTTGTTCAGACCGGGAGCTACAGGATAAGACTATGGGTAAAGGATGATGAAGGCAACGACGCCTCGACTGCACTTACATTAGAAGTCACCCAATAAGGTTGTAAGACGGGGAAGTGTTTCTTCCCCGTCTTTTTCTCTTGACAAAAACAAACAGATCCTTATATTAATAATGCACCTTTAAAAAGGAAAGAAGAGGAGGGAGAAGTTTTGTCAAAACAGAAAGGAGGTAAAATGTTGAGAAAGTTTATGAAAGAGGCAGTGATACCTTGCTTAAGCAAGGTAGGAGTGAGTTTTTTAGTGTCTGGACAAACAGTTATTTTCCCTGCGTCAGATATGACGCGCCTGCATGTGTTAGATCCAGACGCAAGATGGCCTGTAGGAGATTTAGTGTCTTTTGGTGAAACAGTAGTGTATGTTAGTCACACAGGAAATTCTGTTCGGGAGATTATAGGAGTAGTAGTACCAGCGCCGGAGGTTGGAAACGAAAAGATGGTTGCCGTTGGTTTTTCGCTAAGAAAGAAAACAAAATAATAGGTTAGCCCCGAGCATTTGTTCGGGGCTTATTTTTTATTCCAAGAAATTTTGTTATCTTTTATCAAAAATTTACCAGGCAGAAATTTTTCAATTACCCAGATGTTTGTTTTGCAATGGTTGGTAATTTCAGAAACTGTTATCATGGAGTTTTGGTTTGACAAAGCCATATAGGGGAGAATTTGATCTGCAAGATGTTTATCTAAACAACTATCTCTCAAGCCCTGTCTTAAGAATTCTTGAGCGGCTTCTTTGCCTACAACTTCTGCAGGTTTTTCTATTTTTCCTAAATTGTCAGTTCCCATAATTGTATTTTCAAAATACCCTATAATATTGATTTGACTTCCTGATGAGAGAGTTTGATAATATTCAACTTTTTCGCGTATAGGCAGTTTAAGTTTTGCCAATATCTCTTTTGCTCCTTTAATTTGTCTTTCTGCCACTCTTTTTGCCCTCAGCAGTTCTGACGCCCCAGATAAGATAGTAATGTTTTTTAATTCGCCCCGATTTACAAGATTAAGAGGAGAAAAATGAGTAGGAGGAGTAATAGTTATTTTTATTTCGGCTCCGCCCTTTGGGTAGAACCCTCTTTTAATAATAGATAATTCATAAGTTATTCCCATTTTTTTTAGAATTTCCAAAAAAACAAAGCGAAAATGATCTATTGTAGGAGAAAAGAAAGTATCTGTTGCGCCGCCTCGAATATGAATTAATATTGGCTTTTTTCCTATTCCTACTATTGTCAAAATTAAACCCTGAAGAATTAAAGTAATGCTTGCGGCAGTATCAATTTTGAGTTCTAGGTTTTCTTTTAACCAAACATTAGAGGTTGGATAAATAATTACTTCTTCTGAGCCAAGATACACACCTTCAATTTTTGCGCCAGTTAAATCTTGTAAAGTTTTTAATCCTAAAAAATGCTGGGTTTGTAAACCCGGCTTTTTTCTTTTTTTTCTGATATTAAAAATCCGGCAGGGCTTTTGAGTGATAATAGATAAAACCGAAGCAGTTCTTAAAATTTGCCCACCACCTTCAAGATAGGAGCCATCTATTTCAATCATTATATTATTTTACAACTTTATTTAATTTAGTATAAGTTTTTACTATTTTTTTCTTTTGGGTGATAGGTCAATCAAACTAAATTATTTAAGATATATAAGTTTTTGCTATAATATTAGTATATGGACGATTATTTTCGGCAAAATTGGCACAGCATAGAAAAAGAGGAAGTTTTAGCAGTTTTACGCACTGATCCTGATAAAGGGTTAACTCTTTCCGAAGCAGAGGCACGCAGAAAAGTTTTTGGTTTGAATGTTTTACCCAGAAAAGAAAAAATTACTCCAGTAAAAATTTTCCTTTCTCAATTGAAAAATCCACTAATTTATATTCTCGTAATTGCCGGAGGAGTAGCGCTTTTTCTAAAAGAATATACAGATGCTGCAGTTATTCTTTTGGCAGCAAGCGTAAATACTATTATAGGATTTGCCCAAGAGTATAAAGCAAATAAGACATTTGAAAAATTACAGAAAACAATTTCTTTTAATGCCAAAGTAATAAGAGAGGGTAGAACTCTCTTGTTAGATGTTAAAGAATTGGTGCCCGGAGATATAATTTTAGTTCAGGAAGGAGACAGAGTTCCGGCAGATGCACGAATAATACAAGAAGACGATTTAATGGTAAATGAAGCAATGCTTACTGGAGAATCTATGCCCCAAGAAAAGAATGATGTAGTTGTCTCTCCAGATACTCCTTTGGGAGACAGAGAAAATATGATTTATATGGGAACAACAATTGAAGGCGGAAGGGCAAAAGCAGTGGTAGTTGCAACAGGAAAGGATACCCGGATAGGAAAAATAAGTGATATTTTAGCCAAAATAGAAGAAGAAAAGACACCTCTTCAGAAAAAAATCTCTCGACTCTCAAAAAAATTAGCCTTCTTTTTAACTATTATAGTTTTTCTAGTTTTTCTCTGGGGCATATTCGTTGGCTATGATGTAAAGGAAATGTTTATTATTTCTGTTGCTTTAGCGGTAGCCTCAATCCCCGAAGGATTACCCATCGCTCTCACTGTTACCTTAGCAATAGGAATGCAGCGCATTCTCAAACATAGAGGACTGGTGAGAAAGATGATTGCTGCCGAAACCCTTGGCTCTACTAGCGTTATTTGCACAGACAAGACAGGCACCCTTACCTATGGAGAGATGAAAATAGAGAGAATTTATGTTTATAAAACTCAAAAGAAAAGAAAAGATTTGTTGCTGAAAGCAATTACTTTTTGTAATACCGCTTTCTTTGAAGAAAAAAAATGGAAGGAAAAAAGGGTTGTTGGCAATATGACAGAAAGGGCTTTATTGGAGTATGCTTTCCAAAATGGATATCTTAAAAAAGATTTACTCAAAAAGGAACCCCAAATAAAATTTTCTCCATTTAATTCAAAAGATAAATTTAGTTTTTCTATACATAGAGATTTATCTGGCAATACTTTAATTTATTGTTTGGGCGCCCCAGAAATTTTACTTGAGAAGTCAAGATGCCAGAAAAAAGAAAAAGAAGCCATCAAAAAAGAGATAAATTTTTTAACAAGCAAAGGGTTTAGGGTATTGGGGGCTGGATTTAAAAGTTTATCAAGAAAAGAGAAATTAGAAAGTTCTGCGCATCAAAAAATTATAGAGGGAATTGATTTTCTTGGCTTAATAGCCCTTAGGGATCCTTTAAGAGAAGATGCTAAAGAGGCAATTCAAAAGGTAAAAAGTGCGGGGATAAAGCCAATTATTGTTACTGGAGATCACAAATTGACGGCGAAAAAAATTGCTCAGGAGGTAGGGATTAAAGCAGAAGATGAAAATATTTTAGAGGGTAAAGATATAGATAGATTAGACGAAAAAGATTTCTCTCAAAAATTATCTAAAATTTATATTTATGCAAGGGTGACTCCAGAGCATAAGATTAAAATTATTAAAGCATGGCAAGAAAAGAATGAAGTGGTGGCAATGACAGGAGATGGCGTAAACGATGTTTTGGCTTTAAAAAAAGCAGACATAGGAATAGCGCTTGGTTCTGGCACAGATATTGCTAAAGAATCAGCCGATCTAATACTTCTTGATAATTCTTTTAAAATTATTCTTCAGGCGATAGAAGAGGGGAGAGTGATAATTGACAACATAAGGAAGGTAGTAACTTATCTTTTTTCAGATCTTTTCTCAGAAATTATCCTTATTGGGGCAACTATCCTTTTAAAATTACCTTTACCCATTCTGCCCGCTCAAATTTTATGGATTAATCTTGTTGAAGATAGTTTGCCCAATTTTGCTCTGGCTCTTGAGCCAAAAGAGAAGGAGATATTAAAAAGAAAACCTGAGAGAAAAGAAAAACCTCTTCTTACTTCAGAAATGAAATGGATTATTTTCTTTGTGGGAATAGTCACTGACCTTCTATTGTTTGGTCTTTTTCTTTGGTTGTACTATCACCGACTTCCAATTAGTCATATAAGGACAATAATTTTTGCTGCCCTGGGTATGGATTCATTGTTTTTTGTTTACAGTTGTAAAAATTTACACAAAAATATCTGGCGAACTAATATTTTCTCCAACAAATATCTGTTGTTGAGCTCTTTCTTTAGATTAGGAGCAATACTAATAGCAATTTACTTTCCCTTGTTTCAAAAACTTTTAAAAACATCTCCTTTAACTTATTTTGAGTGGTTTTATATTATAATGATTGGACTTTTAAACTTAGCCCTTATAGAATTGATAAAATTAATTTTTATTAAGGAAAAGAAAATCTATGATTGAGCATATCGCTATATTTTTACTTTCTTGTATCGTGTTGGTTTGGGCAGGGGGCAAAACAGTTATTGCTCTTTCAAGGATAGCCCGCATTTTAAAATGGAAAGAGTTTGCCGTTGCCTCTCTTCTTATGGCAATTGGTTCTTCCTTGCCAGAATTTTTTGTGGGTATTGTTTCGGGTATTAATGAGAAACCTCAGCTTTCTTTTGGTAATGTCTTGGGATCTAATATTGTAGCCCTCACCTTAGTTATTTTCATTGCCACTCTTTTTTTAAAAACAATAAAAATCAACAGGGAAGCAATTAAAAAATCTGTTTCTTTGGCAGTTATATATATTGTTCTACCTTTTCTTTTAATCTTTGATGGACGTCTGTCGCGAATAGATGGCTTTATTCTGATTATCTCATTTATTTTTTATTTGAGACATTTCTTTTTACAGCAGCAGAAATTTGAGAAGCCCTTTGATCATTTTCAGAAGACGCCTCAAGAAAAACTAAAGATTTTCTTTAAAGAACTTGGCTTTTTTCTGCTCTCTTTAATTCTTTTTCTTTTAAGTGCTGAAGGTATAATTTTTGCAGCAGGTGAAATTTGTTCTGCCACTCATATTTCTTTGGCTATTATGGGTATTTTGGGTATCGCGCTGGGAACATCTTTGCCAGAAATTACCTTTACGATTAGGTCAATAAAGATGGGTCATAAAGAAATGGTGCTGGGAGATGCTTTGGGTTCAGTGATGGTAAATACAGGATTGGTTTTGGGCACAACAATATTAATTTCTCCTTTTGAAATCAAGCACACAGGACTATACTTTAACCCTCTTATTTTCTCGTTTTTAGTTGCTGTTTTGTTTTGGATTTTTGCCAGAACAAAAAACGAGATTAACAGAAAAGAAGGCGTAATTTTGTTTTCCGTTTATTGGTTATTTGTTATAATAGAAACCGTCATAGAAGCATTAATTAATATCTGATGTCATGGATATTTTTCAGAAAACGCAAGAAAAATTTTTAGGTATTGCAAAAAAATTAAATCTTTCGGCATCTGTTATTGAAGAGTTAAAGGAGCCGCATAGGGTTTTAAAATTTCAAATACCTGTTAAAGTTGGTTCTACAAAGAAAATTTTTTATGGGTTTCGATCTCAACATAACAACGCTTTAGGTCCCTATAAGGGGGGAATAAGGTTTTCGCCTTTAGTTTCTGAGTCAGAGGTTAAATCTCTTTCTATGTGGATGACTTGGAAATGCGCTTTGGTAGAACTTCCTTTTGGAGGCGGAAAGGGTGGAGTTATTGTTGATCCCTTTAAATTAACGAGCGAAGAGTTGGAAGCCCTTTCAAGAGGATATGTAAAAGAGATTTTTCCCATTATTGGTTCAAATAAAGATATACCTGCTCCAGATATAAATACAAACCCCCAGATTATGGCTTGGATGAACGATGAGTATAATAAGTTGTATGGCAAAGAAGATTGGGCCGCTTTTACAGGTAAGCCAATTGAGTTGAATGGCTTAGAAGGAAGAAAAGAGGCTACGGGTTTTGGAGGAGTAGTCGTTTTAGAGGAACTTGCCAAATTATATAATTTAGAACCTGAAAATACTACCATTGCAATTCAGGGCTTTGGAAATGTTGGCTATCATTTTGCTCTATTTGCTGCCAAAAAGGGATTTAAAATAGTGGCTGTTTCTGAGAAAGATGGGGGCATTTATGTTGAAAAAGGAATAAATCCGGAACTAGTTTTACAGTGCAAACAACAGAAGGGAAAAATTGTTGGTTGTTATTGCGCCGGTAGTGTTTGCGATGCTAATTTGGGAAAAGAGATTACCAACCAAGAACTACTTACATTAGATGTAGATATTTTAGTGCCTGCAGCAATAGAGAATGTTATTACTGAAAATAATACCCATCAAATCAAGGCAAGATATATTATAGAAATGGCTAATGGTCCTGTTTCAGAAAGAGGGGAGCAAATGTTATGCCAAAAAGGAAAGATTTGCGTTCCTGATATTTTGTCAAATTCAGGAGGAGTAATTGGTTCCTATTTTGAATGGATTCAGGCAAAAGAGGAGAGAAAAATAAAAAAGGAAGAAGTTTTTGATGGAATAAGAGAAAAGATTACAAACTCCTTTAAAGAAATAGTTGAACTTTCTAAGGAGAAAAAACTTACTTTTCGAGATGCTGCCTATGAGATCGCTATTTCTAGGGTGGTTCAAGCAATGGAATGAAGCAAGAACTTTTCAAAAAAGGAAAGACGGGCTGCTAAAGCCCGTCTTTTAGTTGAAAGAGGCAGTCAATAATGTATTGCCTGTAAAGAACTTAAATAATTCTTTATCGGTAATTACAAAAACAAAGTACCGGTTATTTTCATCCTCGCATGTTCCAAGATATTTACAGGGGACAAGTCCTACCGGAAAAGGATAAAGTAATTGTTCTTGATGTTCGATGTATGCATCTGCCTGATTTTTTATCTTTTCTTTGGGCACTCCCACAATAGCAAGATAGGCAAAAGGAATTGTGATATTTTCACATTGTACCTCCTCTTTATAAGCAAAAAGTTGTACAGAAACAGGCGAGTCAAAGAAAGAAAATGCTCCCCAAGCAAAATAATCTGTAATATCGCATTCTGCGCCGTTATAGATCTCAATCTTTCTCCACTCTTTTAGATTAACAATCCTTACTACTCCTTTATTTTGAAAGGGCATATTTATCACCTCCTTTTTTGGATTAGCAAAAATTATGTCTACTTGTCAATCTTTGCTTTGAGTTTTTCTATTTTTTCCTTAATTTGGGCGGCTTTTTCAAACTGAAGATTTCTTCGTGCTAAATCAAGTTGATATTTAAGTTGTCTTAAGTATTCTTTCAAAAATTCTTCTTTGGGTAATTTTTCTTCTTTCTCTTGGGAAAGAAGAGAAAGAGTATCGCGCACTTCTTTTGCAATAGGGAGAGGTTTCAAGTTGTGGGTTCGGTTGTATTCTTCCTGAATTTTCCTTCTTCTTTCAGTTTCTTTGATGGCTTTTTTCATTGAGGAGGTAATTCTATCAGCATACATTATAATATGTCCTTCGGGATGCCTGGAAGCACGACCCATAATTTGAATAAGAGAAGTTTCATCTCTCAAAAATCCTTCTTTGTCGGCATCTAGAATGGCAATTAAGGATACTTCAGGGAGATCAAGCCCTTCTCTTAAAAGATTGATACCTACCAAAACATCGTATTCTCCTTTGCGTAATTTTGATAAGATTTTGGGTCTAGCAAGGGTTTTTATTTCAGAATGAAGATAGGCAGCCTTTATTTTTTTCTTTTTTAAATGTTCTGCTAATGCTTCTGCCAATCTTTTGGTGATGGTTAATACTAATACTCTCTGCTTCTTTTTTATTCTTTTTTCAATTTCTTTTAAGAGATCATCGATCTGGTTTTCGGTAGGCTTTATTTCAATTGAGGGATCTAAAAGATAAGTGGGTCTTATTATTTGTTCTGCGATTTGTTTAGAGTGTTTTTTCTCAAACTTTCCCGGCGTTGCCGAAACAAAAATGACCCGATCTGTTTTTTCAAGAAACTCGTTAAATTTGAGAGGTCTGTTATCAAGAGCAGAGGGGAGGCGGAATCCGTATTTAATTAGGGTTTCCTTTCTTGATTTATCACCTTCATACATTCCTCTAATTTGGGGCACAGTAATGTGGGATTCGTCTATAAAGAGAAGAAAATTTTTGGGAAAGTAATCTATTAAAGTAAAGGGTGGCTCTCCTGCTTTTCTAAATTCCAGATGTCTTGAATAATTTTCAATACCGTGACACCAGCCAGTTTCTTTTATCATTGCCATATCGTACTCTGTTCTTCTTTTTAATCTTTCGGCCTCTATTAATTTTCCCTTGTTTTTTAATTTGCGGTATTGTTCCTGCAATTCCAAATTAATGTTTGAAAGAGCAATGTTGAGCCGTTCTTTTTCTGTCAGCCAGAATTTTGCCGGCCAAATCTCTGTCTGACTTACAGGAACAAATTTTCCAAAAGGAACTTCTCCTATAGAAATGCTTTTAATTTTTTCTCTATCAATCTCTATTCTTATAATTCTATCTTCTCCTGAGGTCCAAACATCAATATAGTTCATTCTTAATCTAAATTTTCCTCGCCAGAGAGCATAATCATTTCTTTCATATTGAAGGTCTAAAAGCCGAGAAATTAATTCTCTTCGGGAAATTGTCTGGCCCTTTTTGAGGTGTAATGAAAGTTTTTGGTATATATTGGGAGAACCAAGATTATAAATACAGGATACAGAAGCAACCACTAATACATCTTTTCTTGTTAGAAGCGCTTGCACCGCTCTGTGCCTTAACCTGTCAATTTCTTCGTTTATTTTGGCATCTTTTTCAATATAGGTATCAGTTTGGGGAATATATGCCTCGGGCTGATAATAATCATAGTAGGAAACAAAATAACAAACCTCATTTTCTGGGAAGAATGCCCTAAATTCTTCATAAAGTTGAGCCGCTAAGGTTTTATTGGGAGAGATAACAAGAGTGGGCAACTGTACCTTTTCAATAATTTTTGACATAGTAAAAGTCTTGCCTGAGCCGGTCACGCCCAGCAATGTTTGAAATCTACACCCTTTCTTAACTCCTTCAGCAAGTTGAGAGATTGCTTTTGGCTGATCACCCTTGGGTTTAAATTTTGATATCACTTTAAACCTCATAAAATTTGACTTTTTGGAAATTTTTCATTATTCTAATTTAGCATTATTAAAAAAAGGAGGCGAGTAAAGTGTTAGGTATTATTTTGGCTTTGGTGACTTTTGGGGGTTTTTTATGTGTAGGGATTGACAAGCTACTTTCAGGTGAAATTTCACAGGCTGTCATCTTTTTCCTTTGTTCTTTGCTTTTTCTGGGGGTTTGGATATATACTTTTCGGTTCCGTTTTCGCGAAAGATCCGCGAGAAGGGGGAGAGATTAATCTCCCCCTTATATTTTTAACTCCTTTTCTCTTCTTAGTTTATGATAACTTATTGCAAACCGATGGGCCTCATCTCTTACTTTCAAAAGAAGATTTTTAAATTCCTCGGGCAATTCATCGAGCAAAGCAAAGTTTTTAGAAAAGCGTGAATATAATTTACCAGAATGCTTTCCTTTTTTTGCGAGTGAAATTGTTGGAATATCAATTTTATTTGCTGCCCTCAACTGTCCTTTGCCACCATCAAGCAAAATTAAGTCAGGCATTTTCCATTCTTTATGTTTCATTCTTCTCAACAAAACCTCCCTTAAAGATTTTACATCATTTTGACCTTTAACTTTTTTAATTCTAAATTTTCGATAATCTGATTTTTTAGGTAGCCCATTTTCAAAAACAATCATCGAACCAGTTGCCAAACTTCCTGAGATATTTGAAATATCATACCCCTCAATTCGCACATCTTCTTGAAGATATATTCTAAGCAAGACCTTTAAAGTTTCTATTATTTTTTGATATGTTTTCTTTTGCCTTTTGTTTTGACAAGGCGCCAAACAAACCCCTAAATGATAATAAAGACAAGGCTTTTTTGGCAAATTCTTACAAGTTCTAAAAGGCAAAATTCTTCTAATTTCTGCTAAAAACCTTTTTAACTCTGACCCTTTTACATAAGGACCAAAATAGTGAGTGAGTAGTGAATAGTGAGTAGTGGATAGTTTAGGTTTGACTTTTGCCCGCCTGCCGAGCGGGCAGGACTTTTGACTTTTGACTTTTGTCTGGTGTGTCCAAAAAACTCTAGGAAAATCTTCATCAGTAACTCCTACAAAAAAGTAATTTTTATCATCTTTCCATTCAATATTAAATTTGGGCTGATATCTTTTAATAAGTTCTGCCTCTAAAATCATTGCTTCTTTTTCCCTTTCACATTCTAAAATTTCAACATCGGCAATCTCATCAATAAAATCCCAAATCCATTTTTGTTGTCTTTGAAAATGTTGTTTAACTCTCTTTTTGATATTCTTAGCTTTGCCAATATAAAGAATATTCTCATTTTCATCTTTGAAAATATAAACCCCAGGTTTGTTTGGCAATTTTTCAATTTTTTCTTTTATTTCTTTTTTCATACTTCTTTTAAGACCTTATCATAAAATTTAAAATAATTCACCCATAAGATCAACGAGGCCCGTCCTCGT
>CAYNAX010000007.1:0-12509 GCA_964395745.1 uncultured Candidatus Saccharibacteria bacterium
CTCCGGTATGCCGAACCGACGCTCTGCCAACTGAGCTACGGGCCCATGTTTAGTTTATTAGTTGATGAGTTGATTAGTTTATGAGTTTGCTTGTAAGGAGCTTGTATCATCTCATCTACCCATAAACTCATTACTCATCTACTCATAAACTCATCAACTAATTACTATTACTGTGGGCGTGGGTGGACTCGAACCACCGACCCCAGGTTTATAAGACCTGTGCTCTAACCACCTGAGCTACACGCCCACTTTTTTCTTTGCTCTCTTTTTGACTCTTTTTGATGTTTTAGAAGAACTTTTTAATGTTTTGGAAGAACCTTTTACAATTTTTGCCAATTCTTCTTTCTCTAATGTCTCTTTTTCAAGAAGCACTTTTGCGATTTTATCAAGCGTTTTTCTTTTTCTTTTTAATATTCTTTCTGCCTGCTTTTGCGCTTTTTTAATTAATCTGATCACTTCTTCATCTATAAGTTCAGCAAGTTTCTCTGAATAATTCCTTTCCTCTGCTAACTCTTTTCCTAAAAATATCAATTCTTCTTTTTTTCCAAAAACTACAGGCCCTAATTTATCGGACATTCCATAAGTTTTAACAAGTTTTCTGGCAAGTTCAGAAGCAACTTCTAAATCATTAGAGGCGCCTGTACTTATATCTTTAAAAATAATTTTTTCTGCACAATACCCTCCCAAAAGGGCTGCTAATTCATCTAAAAACTCCTTTTTTGTTTTGATATGTTTATCTTCCTTGGGAAGTTTCAAAGTATAGCCAGCAGCCATTCCTCTTGCCACAATAGAAACTTTTCGCACTGGCTCTGCATTAGGTAGAGACATTGCCACCAAAGCATGACCTGCTTCATGATAGGCGCTTATCTTTTTTTCTTTGTCTGTAAAAACCACACTCTTTTTTTCAGGGCCCAACAACACCTTCTCAAAGGCTTCTAAAAACTCTTGTTGGTTTATATGCTTTTTGTTTCTTTTGGCTGCCAAAATGGCTGCTTCATTTACAAGATTGGCAAGATCTGCACCAGAAAAGCCGGGCGTTCTTTCGGCTATTTCTCTTAAATCTACATCTTTTCCTAAGGGCTTATTCCTGCAATGAATTTTTAAAATTGATTCTCTGCTTTTAATGTCTGGTAAATCAAGAACAATTCTTCTGTCAAACCTTCCGGGTCTTAGGAGAGCTGGGTCTAAAATATCAGGCCTGTTTGTGGCTGCAATTACAATGATTGCTGTTTCTTTCTCAAATCCGTCCATCTCCACTAATATTTGATTTAGGGTCTGCTCTCTCTCATCATGTCCTCCTCCAATACCTGCCCCTCTAATTCTTCCTATGGCATCTAATTCGTCAATAAAAATAATGCTTGGCTGATGTCTTTTGGCAGTATTAAATAAATCTCTTACCCGCGAAGCCCCCACTCCCACAAACATTTCTACAAACTCTGAACCAGAAATTGAAAAGAATGGAACTCCTGCTTCATGCGCCACTGCTCTTGCCAATAATGTTTTTCCTGTTCCTGGAGGTCCCACAAGCAAAACTCCTTTTGGAATCTTTGCACCCATTCTTAAGTATTTCTGGGGATTTTTCAAAAAATCTACCACTTCTTCTAATTCTTCTTTTACCTCTTGCAATCCTGCCACATCGTCAAATCCTACTTTTTCTTTTGTTTGATCTGCTCTAAATAATCTTGCCTTGGCTTTAGAAAAGTCAAAGGCCTGAGCAGCGCCCATTTTTGCTTGTTTTGAAAGGGTCCAAAAAAACCATATCAAAAACAAAAAGGGTAAAATACTGGCAAAGATTGATATAACAATCATCCAATCAGTTCCCTTGTTTTTAATTTCTATCTTTACTTTTGATAATTTCTCTTGGTCAACTCCTAGATTTTTAAAGGTCTCGAATATAGAAACGCCTGATTCTTTTGAAAAGGTTGCCACTTCTCCTTCTTTGTAATAGGCAACCAAAGATGTATCAGAAACTATTATTTTCTCTATTTTTTCTTGGTTGATTGCCTCTATTAATTGATTAAAAGGTTTTTCTTCCTTCGGGCCTTGAGGAGTGACAAGTTGAGCAAAAATTACAATAATAACTAGCAAAATCAAAACTATTGCTAAAGTATTTTTGCTTATATTTTTAAAAAAGGCGTTCATTTAAAGAGTTATTATTGTTTTAATTTTAATACCAGTTTGTGTTCTTTGGGGTTAAAATTTGCTACTACAAATGTATATTCATTACCTTCTTTTAATACCTCTCTCAGTTTCATCTCTGAACCAAAATCTGCCACATAAACCAATCCCCTAATTTTGGGCATTATCTCTATAATAGCTCCTGAGGGATTGATTTTAATTACTTTTCCTTTGACCGCTTGTCCGTTTTTGATTTTATCGCCTATTTTCTTCCAGGGATCGGGCTTGAGCGCTTTAAGAGAAAGTGAAACTCTGCCATCTGGAGCAATATCAACAATCTTCGCTTTTACTTTGTCTCCTACTTTTACAATCTCTGAAGGATGATGGATAAGTTGCCAATCAAGTTCTGATATATGAATTAACCCTTCCATAAAATCTGGTGCATCTTTGCTCTTTTTGGCTACTTTATCCAGAGGAAAACGAATAAATGCTCCAAAGTCGGCCAATCCTGTAATTGTTCCTTCTACTACATCTCCCTTTTTGTAGTGTTTTAAAAGGTCTTTTAAGATCTTAGATTCTACTGCTTTTTCTGAAAAAATAAGTTTGTTTTCATTTGCCTCTGCGCTAATAATTTTTACTTTTAGTTCTTTGCCAATTAACTGTTGTAAGTGTCGTAAAATTTCTTGGGTGTCTCCATTTTCAACCCGTGGATAATGCTGAATAGACAACTGAGAAAGAGGGAGAAAACCCCTAATTCCATAAAGTTCTGCCAAAAGCCCCCCTTTGTTAGCAGCATTGGGCTTTATAATTACTGTCTCAAAGTTCTCTTTTAACTCTTTAAGTTTGTCCCAGCCTTCTTTTTCGTGGGCTTCTTTGAGAGAGAGTTCTATGTAGCCGTCTTCTATGTAATCATCGTGGGCATCTATTTCAACTACCTGTGCGGAAATTTTATCTCCGATTTTTAAATCTTGAATAATTGACTTTGCCTGATAATACTCTTTCCCAAAGATAACACCTGTGCCGTAGGAACCCAGATCAATATACACAGCAAAGGGGCCGAATCCTATAACAGTCCCTTCTAGCACATCTCCCTTTTTGGGAGGAGAAACAAATTTTTGAACTTTTCTTGAGTTGGTTTTTGGTTCTGTCATTGCTTTAATCATATCTAACATTTTTAGCATAAACAAAAGAAATAATCAATACATCGACATCTCGACATTTCGATATTTCGATATTTCGATATCATTTCCGATCCAGCACTGCTATCGTCTCAACCTCCGGAGTTTGGGGAAACATATCTATCCCAATAATTTTTTTAAGAGAGAAATTTTCCAATTGAGAAATATTCTGAGCCAAAGAATATGGGTTACAAGAAATGTAGATTAATCTTTGAATTTTTGATCTGTTTAGTTTTTTGATAATTTTGGGTCCAAGCCCGGGACGGGGCGGATCAACAATAATAGTATCATAATTTAAACTATTTATCTCTTCTGCATTGCCTTCTTGAAATTTCACATAAACATTATTTATCATAGCATTCAATTTCGCCATTTTTGCTGAACTGGGAGAAAGCTCAAGAGCATCTACCAAATAGCGTTTTTTGGCAAGAAAAATAGCAAAGGTGCCTACTCCACAATAAAGGTCTAATATCTTCTTTCCTTTAACAAACTTAGCAACCAATTTTAAAAGATTTTTTAATTGATAAGGGTTACTTTGAAAAAATGTGTTGGGATGAATAAAATAGGTTACACCTAAAATTTTCTCCTGAATAAATTCATCCTTGAAATGATATAGTGGCTCCCCAAAAGACACATCTGAAAGCCCGGGGTTAAGAGAAAGGTAAAAGGACTGGGCGAAATTAAAATATTTTGTCAATTTTTCTTTTTCTATCCTCCTTTTAGCAACCAGATTTACCATTAACTGACCGGTAAACTTTCCTTCTCTTAAAACAAGATATCTTATTAACCCCTTGTGGCTCTCTAAATCGTATAAAGAAATCTTTTGTTCTCTGATCAATTTTCTTAATTCTGACAAACTTTTTTTGGCATTATCTCCAAAAAGAGGACACTCATTTATCTCAATTACTCTGTTCCAAAAACCCCTTTGCCGAAAACCGATTCCCTGAGAAGACACAACAATATCTATTTTCCCTCTATAAGCAAATTGCTTAGGAGAAGGAAGAACTTTTATTTTCCTCTGAAAGAGATTTTTTAGTTTTTCTCTTTTAAATTTAACCTGATCTTTGTAACTTAAATGCTGAAACAAACATCCTCCACATTTTCCAAAATAAGGACATCTCGGCTTAACTCTTTTTACAGATTGATTAACAAACTGAAATTCTAAGGCAAAAAACTTTTTTTTCTTTTTTTGAATTTTTTCTACAAAAATCTCTTCTCCGGGAAGAGTATAGGGAACAAAAATTTCTTTTTTGTTTAAAAAACCAACTCCAAATCCATTGTCAGCAAGCTTTTCAATTTTTAATTTCATCTTTTCATTATTTTACCATTAAAAAGAAGAATAAAAAGACTACCCCACTTGAGAGTGAGGTAGTCTAAAGTCAGGGTCTTTGTATTATTTCACTGCCTCTTTAAGAGATTTGCCTGCTTTAAATCTAGGAACTTTAGCAGCAGGAATTTTAATCGTGGCTCCAGTTTGAGGATTCCTACCTGTTCTTGCCTTTCTCTTGGCAACCCGGAAAGTTCCAAAGCCTGTAAGAACAACGTCTTCACCTTTCTTTAACGCCTTGGTAATTTCCTCTAAAAGGGCATTAAGACAATCACCTACAGCCGCTTTTGAAAGATTTGTTGATTTGGCTACTGCTTCAATTAGGTCTTGTTTGGACATATTTTAAATTTAGTTTGATTAAGACGACCTTTTTGCTTGAAACACAAGCTTATTTTATTATAGAACATTTTTATTATTTTGAATACTCTATGGCTCTTTGCTCGCGAATTACCACCACCTTAATCTCTCCCGGATAATTAATTTCTTCCTGAATCCTTTGGGCAATTTCCTTGGCTAATTTCTTTGCCTGATAATCGTCTATTTCTTCGGGTTTTACAAAAACTCTTAACTCTCTTCCTGCCTGAATAGCATATGCTTTTTCAACCCCCTCAAAGGAAAGGGCGATGTCTTCTAAATCCTGCAAGCGTTTAAGATAATTTTCTAAGGTATCTTTTCTTGCTCCGGGTCTAGCGCCAGAAATTTGATCTGCTGCTTGAACAATCTGTGCTTCAATACTCGTGTAAGGATACTCTTCGTGATGCGATTTCATTGCATCTATCACTTCTTTCTCTATTCCAAACTTTTCTAAAATTTTGATTCCTATTTGTACATGAGAACCCTCAACCTGATGATCTAATGCTTTTCCTATATCATGTAAAAGACCTGCCTTTTTTGCCACTTTCACATTAGCCCCTAACTCCTCTGCTATCATTCCTGCCAGATGTGATACCTCTATTGAGTGTAAAAGAACATTCTGTCCAAAACTTGTCCTGAACTTGAGCCGCCCGAGAAGTTCTACCAATTTTGGCGGTAAATCCAGGACTCCTGCTTCAAACGCCGCTGCCTCTCCCGCTTTTCTAATTTCCTCTGCCACTTCCTCTTCTGCTCTTTTCACATATTCTTCTATACGTGCCGGCTGAATTCTTCCATCTTCTATTAATCTCTCCATAGCAAGTTTTGCTATATATCGTCTTATGGGGCTAAAACTGGAAAGAGTAATTACTTCGGGAGTTTCATCAATTATTACTTCTACACCCGTTAATTTTTCAAATGTCCTGATATTTCTCCCTTCTTTTCCAATAATTCTTCCTTTAATCTTGTCAGAAGGAAGAGATATGGTAGTAATTGTTGACTCTTGTGCTTGAGATAAAGCCAATCTTTGAATAGCAGTAGCCAAAATCTTTTGAGCCTTTTCTTTTAGTTTTTCCTGTCCTTCACCTTCCAACTTCTGCATTTTTGCTAAGAGCTCTTCTTTTGCCTCTTCTTCAATTCTCTTTAGCAACTCCTCTTTTGCCTCCTTTGTGGAAAGTTTGCTTATCTCTGAAAGTTTCTCAATCTCTTTTTTAACAAGTTGCTCCAACTGCTCTTTTATCTTTGTCAACTTATCTTTCTGTTCCACTAACTCTTCCTCTCTTTTTTGTGCTTGAAGAATTTTGGACTGAAGAATTCTCTCTCTTTTCATTAAAGCCTTCTCTGCTTCTAAAATCTCTTTTCGCCTCGTTTCCTCTTCTTTTCTTGCCTGATCAATAATCTCGTGGGCTTTTCTTTGGGCTTTATCAATAATCTGCTGCGCCTTCCTCTTCGTCTCTTCTATCCTCTGTCTCAGTTTTGCTTCTATTGTACCCTGTCTCTTTTTAAGCAGAGAGGCTCTGATATAATATCCCAGAATAATTCCTACAAAGACCCCAACTATTTCTGCAACTAAGAGAAATAGTTGGTCCATATATTTATTGGTAATTCTTCTCTTTCTTCAAACTACCAATGCTTAATTTTAAAATGGCTCATAAATAATAATAGCAGAATTATTTCTTCGATTCAATAACCTCATCTATCAAGCCGTAATCCTTTGCTTCGTAAGCAGAAAGGTAAAAATCTCTATCAGTATCTTTTTCTATTTTCTTTAATTTCTGACCTGTGTGTTTTGCCAAAATTTTATTAAGCCGATCTTTTAATTTCATAATCTGCTTGGCAGTAATTTCTATTTCTACTGCCTCACCGCTTACTCCACCCGCCACCTGATGAAGCAGAATTTCTGAATTGGGAAGCGCGAATCTTTTTCCTTTTTCGCCAGCAGCCAACAATACCGCTGCCATTGATCCTGCCAAACCAACACAAACAGTAGAAACAGGACAATCAACATATTGGATAGTATCATATATTGCTAAACCGGCTGTCACAGATCCTCCAGGGCTATTAATATATATCTTTATCTCTTTCTTTGGGTCTTTGCTTGCTAAAAACAAAATCTGAGCAATTACTAAATTTGCTACTGCATCAGTAATAGGGCCGGCCAGAAATATGATTCTGTCTTCTAAAAGGCGGGAATAAATATCATATGCTCTTTCCCGTGCTCCACTTTTTTCAACAACTGTGGGTATTATGGACATAGGGCAATTTTAATTTTTAATTTTTAATTCTTAATTTGTAATTTTTATTGTAATTTGATGATCTACTATTCCTATTCCTTTTCCTTTTCTTTTTCCTTCTTCTTCTCCTTCTCTTTTTCGTCTTCGTTTCTTGTCATCCTTTCTAACAATTGAAGCGTCTTTTTGTTCTCTATCCTCTCCCTAGTATAATTAACCAAAGTTTGGGGGTCAATTACTTTTTCTGCTTCTTCTGGGCTTCCAAATTGGGCAAGAAACTTATTCGCCTCTTCTTCTATTTCTTGATTGCTCGCTTTCACTCCCTCTCTTTTTTTAATTTCTTGAAGAACCAAAAACTCTCTAATTTTCTTTGTTACTTCTGGTAAAAGTGATTCTCTTAGTTTTTCCTCTGAGAGATTGGCCTGTTCTAAATATTGTTCAAAACTTATCCCTAATGTCTGAGGAATTCTTTCTTTAAGATTATTAACAGTATTTTCTGTTTCTAAATCTATCAAAATCTGAGGAATTTCTACTTCTGATTTGTTGGCTATTTTTTCTAGAATTTCTGCCTGAACTCGCTGGCTTTCAACATTTTCTTTTTCTTTTTTGATGCCTTCTCGAACACTCTCTTTCAAGTTTTCCAAATTTTCAAAATTTCCAAGAGAACGCGCCCATTCATCATTTACCTGAGGCAATTCTATTTTTTGCACCGACTCTACTTTTATTTTTAACTTGATAGTTTTACCAGCCAATTCTTTATAAATATGATTTGAGGGAAAGGTAAGTTGAACCTCCTTTTCTTCTTGCGGCTTCATTCCTATTAAAACTTCTTCTATTCCGGGCAAAAGATGTCCTTCGCCTATAACAAATTGATCTTTCTGCTCTTTACCTCCTGCTATTTCTGGCGACTGATAAGAAAATATCACAAAATCACCTTTTTCTACTGGAGTTATTTTTGCCGAAAATTTGGCTCTTGATTTTTGAATCCATTTCAGAGTATCTTCGATTTCCGAATCTTTTACTTCTACTTTTCTTCTCTTCACGCTCGAGGCAATCTTTTTGTAATCGGGCAGTTTAACCTCAGGCAGAACAGTAACTTCAATCTTTAATTCTACCGGTTCTTCCCAGTTCTTTTTAATAATATCCACTTTTGGACTTCCGATAACTTCTAAATTATTGTCGCGTACTATCTTTTTGTACACTTCTTGAGTTTTAATACGTATTGCCTCTTCTAAGATAACATCTTTTCCAAGTTTTTCTTTAAGAATTTCCAAAGGAACTTTTCCTTCTCTAAAACCCTCTATTTTTACATTTTCTCCTAATTTTTTTGTAGCAAGATCAATACTTTTTTTAAGTTCTTCAAAAGGAATAGAAATATGAATTTCTTTTTTTGATTGAGGAAGATTATTGATAGTAATTTTCATTATAGAAAGAGTGGTAGAGCAATAAGCGAAACCACGCTAATTAATTTTATAAGAATGTTAAGAGAGGGTCCTGCAGTATCTTTGAAAGGATCTCCTATTGTATCTCCCACAACCGCTGATTTATGTTGGGGAGAACCTTTTCCTCCCAAATTCCCTGCTTCTATATATTTCTTGGCATTATCCCATGCTGCTCCAGAATTAGCCATTAAAAGTGCTAAAAGAAATCCGCTGCTTAAAGCTCCGACAAGCATTCCAGCAACCGCTGTTTTTCCTAAAGTCACCCCAATAATAATGGGCACAATTACTACCATTACTGCGGGATAAACCATTTCTCTCAAGGCGCCCTTAGTAGCAATATCAATACATCTTTTGTAATCTGCTTTCTCTTTTCCTTCCAGCAAGCCCTTTTTCTCTTTAAACTGTCTTCTTACTTCTTTGACAATTTCCAAGGCACCCTGACTTACTCCCTTCATTGCCATCGCAGAAAATAAAAATGGTAAGACCGCTCCGATAAAAATACCTGCTAAAACCTTAGGATTGAGTAAGTCAATAGTGTCCAGACCGCTTTGTTGAGAATAAGTTGCCAGCCATGAAAGAGCCGCAAGAGCGGCTGCTCCTATGGCAAATCCCTTACCTGTGGCTGCTGTACTATTACCAACAGCATCAAGCGCCTCTACTTTCTGTCTTACTTCGGGATCTAATTCTGCCATCTCGGCAATACCAGCAGCATTGTCAGCAATTGGACCATAACAGTCGGTGGAAAGATTAATACCCAAAACACCAAGCATCCCCACTGAGGCAAGGGCTATGCCATAAAGTCCGCCAAGATAATAAGAAAGGACAATAGTAATTGCCACAGCAAGTACTGGCAAAACAGTGCTTTTCATTCCAACAATAAGCCCCTCAAGAATAACATTTGGCGTACCTGTTTGGGTGGCTCGGGCTATTTCTTGAGTAGGTTTTCTTTTCTCTGAAGTATAATATTCTGTTGTTTTGCCAATGACAAATCCTGCTATTAGTCCCAAAAGAACTACCCAGAAAAGCTTTAATGTGTCACACAAAAACCAAATAACTAGAAAAGATAAAAATATCATAGCGATATTGGCTATAATAATACCTCTTCCCATCGCCCTTCTCGCTTTTTCTGTCTGCTGAACAAATTCCTCTTTCTCTGATACCTTAGAAACTCTTACAAAGATTCCGCCGAAAAGAGAAGATAAAACCCCTAGAGAGGCCAACAATAAAGGTAAAATTACTCCCTTCTCGCCAATAAGCATAATACCAATAACCATTGCTGCAATAATCGAAGAAACATATGACTCAAAAAGGTCTGCTCCCATTCCGGCAGTATCTCCTACATTATCCCCAACATTATCTGCTATTACTGCTGGATTGCGCGGATCATCTTCAGGAATATTAAGCTCTGTTTTACCAACTAAATCTGCGCCAATATCTGCCGATTTAGTAAAAATTCCTCCTCCAACCCTCATAAAAAGGGCCACAAAAGAAGCACCGAAAGCATAATTGATAAGAAGATTTGGATCTTTAAAAATGACATAAAAAACTAATACGCCTAAAAGACCAAGCCCAACCACCAAAAAACCCATTACCTCTCCACCTTGCATAGCGGTTTTAAAACTTTGAGAAAAACTTTTTCTTGCTTTGTTGGCTGTCCTTACATTAGCAGTCGTAGCGTTCATCATTCCTATAAAACCAGCAAAAGAAGAAACAATTGCTCCTAAAAGAAACAAAAGCGGAGGAATAAAACTTTTGTTTAAAACCCAAAGAACAATAGCAGCCAACACAAATACTATTGCCATTGTTTTAAATTCTCTTTTCAGAAAAGTCTTTGCTCCTTGTTGAATTGCCAAAGCCACCTCTTGCATTTTTTCTGTTCCTGGTTTGGTTTTTTTAATTTTGAAATACAAACCATAAACAAAAACTAAAGAGAGAATTGTGGCAACAAAGGGAAGGATTAAATTTTCTATCATAATTTTGAGTATTAATTATTCTTATTCTCTTTGGTTTTTTTCTTGTCTTCTTTTTCTTCTTTTTGTTTGTCTTCTTGTTTATCTTCTTTTTGTTTTGTATCTTCTTTCTGTTTGGTCTGTTTTTCTTCTTTTTCTTCTTTTTCTTCTTTTTCTTCTTCTAATTCTGATTGAGATTTTACATCAATTTTCCAACCACAAAGATTAGCAGCCAACCTAACATTTTGGCCATTCTTCCCTATAGCAAGAGAAAGTTGGTCGTCAGGAACAATTGCAAGAGCAACTCCTTTTTTATCTATTTTTATTTCAGAAACTTTTGCTGGAGATAAAGAATTAGCAATAAATTCTTCTGGGTCTTCAGACCATTTCACAATATCTATTTTTTCGCCACCCAAACCCTCCATAACTGCGGCAACTCTGGTACCACGCTGTCCCACCATTGCTCCGATGGGATCAATATTTTCTTCTGTAGAAGCAACAGCAATTTTTGTTCTTGAACCTGGTTCTCGAGCAATTGCTTTAATAACTACCTGTCCTGCAGAAATTTCTGGTACCTCTATTTCAAAAAGTTTGGAGACCAGTTTTGGGTGATTTCTTGAAAGAATAATTGCCGGACCTTTCGGAGTTTCTTCTACTTTTTTAACATAAAACTTCATTCTTTGACCCTGACGATAATTTTCTCCGGGAATCTGCTCTTTTAGAGGTAAAATACCGAATGTTTTACCCAAATCCACTAGAATATTTTCTCCTTCTCTTCTCTGAATAATTCCCGACAAAACCTCTCCTTCTTTTGATTTATATTCTTCATAAATCATTTCTCTCTCTAATTCTTTTAATTTCTGAAGAATAACCTGTTTTGCTGTTTGCGCGGCAATTCTTCCATAATCCTGTTTTGCTTCCAAGGGGAAAATTAATTCATCGCCAGGCTTGACATTGGGATCTATTTTTCTTGCCTCATCAAGCATTATGTGTTTTTTGGGATTAAATTTCACCTTTTTTTCTTCTGTCTCTTCTTTTTCTTTATCTTCTTTTTTCTTCTGAAGTTCTTCCCATTCCTCTTCTGTATAAACCATAGAGTTATCAACCACTTCCTTTATTTGCCAAAATTTCACCTCGCCTGTCTCTGGATTAAGCTTTGCTTTAACAATCTCTCCTTTTTTTCCATAATCTTTTTTATAAGCGGCTGCCAAAGCCAGCTCTACTACCTCTAATACTTTTTCTTGAGGCAATCCTTTTTCCTCAGCAATCTGAGAAAGCGCAGAAATAAAAGTTTTTAAATCTTGAAACATATTTATATAAAATTTATTAAAAAATAAGTCCGAAAACTCGGACACTTCTTTATTATTTTCTATGTTTTCTTGTTTGTCAAGTAATATTCTGAAAATGTCTTATTTGGGCAATTCGTGTTTCAAAGTTTAAGAGAACAGCAATAACATCAACTTGTAAGCAAAAATTTTTATATTCAGGATTTTTCTCTAGCCAGATCTCCGCTGTTTTTCTAATTTTTTGAATTTTTTTGAAATTTACTTTTTCCTCAGCAGAAATTTTCTGTGCCCTGGAAAGAGTTTTTATCTCAAGAAACACAACTTTATCATCTTTCTTGGCAATGATATCAATTTCTCCAAATTTTCTGCCACTTATTTTAACCCAAAAATTCTTTTCAAGAATCTGATAATTTTTTGATTTTAAATATTTTTCTGCAATTTTTTCTCCCAATTTGCCTATTTTTTGTTTTTCAGACATTGTCCGCAGTTTGTCCACACTTTGTCCACATTAAAATTTAGTTAAAACTGGCCAGAATTGGTTTAAAAAATTGGTTTGAAAATTAAAAAACTATTTGGTTTAAAAATTAAGAAATAAAAATTAAAAATTACTTGGGGTGGACCCGGAGG
>CAYNAX010000008.1:0-5518 GCA_964395745.1 uncultured Candidatus Saccharibacteria bacterium
TGAAAATTCTCGGTAATCCAAGTTTTCTTTAGTTCTACTTTTTTGATTCTTTTGTTTTTAATAACAACCTCCAATATCCCGCCTGTCCTAACATCTTTTGAGAACAGTTGGTCAAAAACAAAATTACCCAAACTATAAACAATATAACCGTCTTTATACTTCTCTATTTCTTGGAGCACATGAGGATGATGACCTACTACAATATCTGCCCCGGCATCAATCGCTGCTCTTGCAAATTCTTGTTGTGTTTTACTTGAATGCAATTTGTACTCGGTTCCAAAATGCATAGAAACTACCAACAAATCTACTGTCTTTTTTGCTTCCGCAATATCTTTTTTGATGTCAGATATTCTCAGATAAGCAACCCCTGGTCTGTTTTCCTGGGCTTCCCAATATTTTGAAATTAAATTTGTATAACCTAAAAAACCTATCTTTGTTCCATCTTTCAATACTCTAATGACCGGGGTATGAACTTCTGCCCTGTTGTATCCTGCGCCTATATAACTAATATCATTGTCCTTCAAAATTTGAAAAGTATCTTTCATCGCCTCCATACTCCAATCAGTTATATGATTATTTGCCAAAGACAATACATCAAAACCAGCATATCTTAAGCCCTCAACCACCCGTGGATCTGCCCGAAAAGAATAAATACTCCCAACATTTTTTCCTCTGATAGAAATAGGGTTTTCTAAATTACCAAAAAGAATATCTGCCCGTTTTAGATAATCAGCAATTTTAAGAAAGGGCCATTTCCAATTATTTTCTCTTTTCATTTTTAAGCCTACACTTCGGGAAAGCATAATATCTCCCACAAACATAAGTAATGATTCTTCGCTGTTGCTTTTGCCAAAAGTAGCAATAATATAACCTGTTGTATTCTGAGAATCTCCCGTAAACTTGTAAGAATTACTTCTAATAATGTTTCTAAGGCCTAAATCAAAATCATTAACAACTAATCCCAGCAATTTCATTGATGCCGGCGAATCCACATACCTAAGGGTAAAATTATTAAAATTAAGATCTTTTATCATCTCTTCGCTTATTCCATCTAGTATCTCCGCGTAATCATATGGTTGGTAATGAGAAAAATCTACACTAATAACTACTGTGGCTCTATCTCTATAATGCGTAATAACTTCTGCGATCTTTTCAATAATTTTATCATTGGTATTTGCTTTAAGAATAAGAGGAACAATTCGTGCCTTAGGAAAAAATTTTTTTATAAAAATCGCCTGCACCCCAATAGAATGATCTTGAATTGCTTCATTATCTATTGCGACCCCTGTCTTCAATAAATCCTTAATCGCTGCCTCATCTATATCAAGTTTTCCAAATGGTGTTAAAAACGGTAAATTAGCCGTAGAAACAACGGCTTTTCCTCTTTCAAAATGATCGGGACCTATAACAAAAAAGGTCTCTCTGGGTCCCTGAGAATATTTTAAGCGAAGATAAAAATCTGCTATAAGAGGGGCTGCTGTGGGAAGATGATGAGAAACTATACCCGCCTGAATATAATCTTCTCGCGAAAAATTTAGGAAATTTTCCTCTCTTTCTGCTATGATCTGCTCGATATAATCTCCTATTTCTTCAAACTCTGTCCTGATAAACTTTTTGTTGTAGCCATCCAAAAAAGAACTTTTTGTGAAAGAGAAATCTAAATAATCGTAAACTACAAAAACAATTAATCCTAAGATAGTCAAAATAACAATAACGGAAAATATTTTGTAACTTTTTACCATCAACTCTTTATTTAATCTCTATCCAATCTTCTGGAGAAACATTAAGGCTTTTTAAATCTTTTAATGATTGAATTATAGCAGGATTAGTCCTGAATTTGCCTTTTGATACAACCCTTGCATAATAATTAACTGTCTTGTTTTTACAGAAGATTAAACTTCTTTCAAACCCTTTCCAAATTTTGAAATAAACAGTGTTGCCCTCTATCATTGTTGGATAATATAAAATATCACATTTTCCAAAATAGCGAGCCCTATTATAAATCTGAGTAACCGGCTTTAATCCGCTTGGCAGATAGTCAACAATCTGATAGTTGCCATCTAAAGCCCTATATGAAATATAGGGATGTAATCTTACCAAAACTAAATCTCCTTCATTAAAGATGTTTTTCTGCACCCCATTAACTAAATATTCTCTCTTAATTCCAAGTTCTTGGTCTTTTTTGATGTTTTGCGGATCTTGAGCCTCCTGATAAAAACTTACAAGAGCAATGTCGCCCTTCACATTTTTGAATCTTAGGGTTTTTAATTCTTCATAAGATAAGTTCAACTCATAGGTTTTGCCTTTTTCTAACAAAACTTTCCCTGAGCGATTGTTGGTATAAAATTCAAATTCTGCTTTCTCAGCCGTCATCCTTGGCAATTCTGACTTAATATAAAGAAGTTCTTCTAAAATATCTAAATCTCTCTCTGGGCTATGGGTTAATATGTATTCCCCTAATTTGTCCGCGTCCTGCTCCTCTAATTGCGCCGCAAGAGCTGCAATCAACCCTGTCAATTTTACCCTCTTTGTTAAATCTTTTTCTTCTACCCAGGCTTCCGGTCCCTGAAACCGAAGATTATTCCTAATGTCACTATAATAAATCTTTCTTGCTGTTTCTTTGTCTCCAAAATTAACCAGCCCGAGAGCTAAATATGTTTTGTCTTCTAAACTAAGATGAGGGTCTTTTATAATCTTTTGAATCTTATTCAAAACCAATTCATTTAAAGCGGAAAGGCCATAAAGGGCTTTTGAAATTCTATGAATATCCGCTTTTTCGTCATCTAACGAGTTATAAAGATATCCTACCACCTGCTCTTTGTAAATTATATCTGGCACAAGATTTACCACCTTGCTTGTTATTTCGAGGTCTTCGTCGCCATATGGAAAAAGCTGAAGCCCGCCGTTTTCTCCGTAATAATTATCTATACTAGGAGATTCTATCTCCTCCTTTCCTTCGTTGTAGTATTTAAAAAGATATTTCTGTGCCAAATATTTTCCTAACACTTGGTCGATTCTTATTCCTTGATTGTGTGTTTTGTTTAGCAAAGAAGAGAAAAATCTTCCCCTGCCTAAATCTATAAATTTAAGTTTAGTAAATCCATATTGGTTACCCTTTATGCCAGAGAGACCTTCTGAAACTTTGTAAAAACTAGATTTATCTACCTTAAAATATGATTTTTCCACCTTAAACTTTCTTATAATTGCATCGCTATATTTTCCCTGCTTGGCAGAAATTAAAATTTGATGCTCTCCTTCTGGAAGATAGCCAAGCGAGACATACACGAAATTACGAGGAACAGTAACTTTTTGATCCAAGTTGAGAGTTTTGCTTTCTATTTTAAACTCCACTTCTTGATTTTGGTCTAACTCTGTGCCAAAAGCCCTTATTCTTATTATTGGAGCATCTCCCACCAAATAACTATCATTTATTGTTGCCTCAGTAAAAAATGGAAGAGACACATTAATCGATGATACTTCTCTACCAGCCATTAATTTCTTGGGAGAAAACGCTTGAGTAATTATTCTCCAGGAAGTGATATTATCGGGAAGCTTGAAAGAAGTATAAGCTTTACCACGTTGATCGGTCTTGAAAGCATCATAGAAAGCCACATCTACAAAATTCATTCTTGGCTGACCTCCTTTTTCTTCATTGTGAACATAAACACCATCTACAAAATAGGTGTGATATTTGCCAACATATATGTTATACATCGGCACATCTTCTGTCTTTTCTACAACTGTCTTTACAATCATTATTTTCCCATTCTTCCCCAAGAGTTTATCTCCTACTTTAATATCTCCGGCATAAGTCCATCTTCCGTTAACAAAAATTTTATGCTCAGGAGTTACTTTTAGAAAATCGTTGATAATTATATATTCTCTAGCCCAGTGGTTGGAAACACTCTGTACTACTGCCTTTACCCATCTTTTTGTTTCTTCATTTGCCCAAGTTAATATCTCGTCTCCTGGCTTTATTTCTTCAATATTTTTTAATGTGCCGTCTGCCATTAAAACCTTGGAGCCCTTTAAGAAACATGCTCCCATCTCTGCTCCTCCTCCTCTAAAAGAATCGTAATAAGTATACGAGATTATAGGAGAAATCCAAAAATCTTCATAAAGCACTTTTAAAATATCTCTTTCAAGTCCATATGAAGACAAAGGTAGGTGAAATAATGCTTCATCTACTACTGAAACATTAACCTCGGAGGGAACGCCTTTTTGATTTTTGTCTTTAACTTCAATGTTTAAACTGACATTCTCTCCCGGCCTATATTTTTCCTTATCCTTATCTAATCTTATTGATAGGCTACGAGTTTCTTCATCAAAAGAGGCTATTACTTCATTGCTATCTACAAATCCATAGGTGCTTAAGAAAACAGCCCTATAAGCCATTGTAGGAATAAATGACTCGGCAAACTTTTCTTGATAACTTAAAGAAGGGACAATTTCTGCTTTAGCAATGTTCTTTTGGTAGCGGTAAAACAAAATATGAGAATTAGAAGGCTCTCCCTCTCCAGAAACCTTGAGTTTTAAAATAATGTCTTCTCCTTCGCCAAATTCCTTTCTAAACGCTTCATTGTTAATAGTAAGAGATCCCCTTGGTTTATCGTCTATTATCTCCAAGTCATTGTAGTAAGTAGACCAAATATAAATTGACTCTTTAGAATATCTTCCTTCACTGTCATAAACTATAAAATCTATTCTGTAAAAACCTTCTTCATTCAGTGGAAAGAGATTTGTGTCAAAATTAAAAGACCATTCTCCTTTTTGATCTGTTACTCCTTGTATAGAATCTATTAACTCTTCTTCCTTCTCTAATCTATATCTTTTGCGAAAAGTTTTAGTTATATAATCATAGTATGTCCCTGTCTCTACCTTCTTATAGGTTATTTTATTTATATTCGCTTTTACAAGAGTATTAACTGACGGCTCGCCTAAGTATTCTTCATAAATAAAGCCCCGATCTTCTCCTTTAATATCTTCAAAATTTATCTTGTTTACTTTTGCCGTCAATTTATAAACTCCACTGCCCAATTTTTCCTTAAAGGTCTGTAAATAAATAGTTGAGGGAAAAACCAAGACTGATTCTTCACCATAAATTTCACCTTCTTCTGATCCGGCCGGAGAAACAGTAATCTCAGCAAAAGAATAATGACCCCACGAATATTCGCTTTTTCTGGAAAATTTGTACGAAAAAACTCCCTCCCCAAACTCATTCAGGGTTAAATAACCTGTATCAGAATGTCCCTCATCATATACTTGATATTTGACCCTTAAATTACCAACTGGGGTTCCATCAAAAAATGACGCCTTAACCTTGAAATTCACAACCTTACCAACAACTACCGCTTTTTTAAAAGCATTAACTTCTATCTGATATGTGGGCTTTGTGTAATTTAGAATTTGAATTGGAACACTGTCAACTAATTCATCGTTTGCAACAACAGCCAATGTATAATACCCCGGCTGAATTCCCTCAATCTTTAATTCGCCCCGAATGGTGTTAAAAGAAGAA
>CAYNAX010000008.1:5618-12215 GCA_964395745.1 uncultured Candidatus Saccharibacteria bacterium
GGTTTAAAGGTAAATACCTTTTCTTCCTCTTTTGGATTATAAAAGGCTCCTTTCCGACGATAATAATAAGTCCAACCCAAAGACCAATCTCTGCTATTTTGATACGATTCTAAAAATTCTTCGGGGCTAGAAAATTTATATACTTCTCCTTCAATTTCTTTAGAATTTATTTCATTACAATAAACAGTAACTCTTGGAAATGTCTGTGAGGGAAAAATCAAGAAGTCATTATTAAAGCTTAAATAGGAAAATTGTGACGAATAGTATTCTTTTCCTGTTTCGAATTGAAAAGTGTAATCCTTGTTTAGAGTATCTTTGCTACCCTTAACCTTTAGCCCTTTTTTAAGAGTAACTGTATAAATCGTCTCTGGTAAAAGCTTTTGGGGAACAAAAACTATTTTATTTCCTACTGATTTTATTGTTCCTTCTGTTTTTGGCAAAATAGAGAAATATTTCTCTATATCTATAAAACCCTCTCTATTTAAAGTAATTTCTATTCCCGAATTTAATGGAACATTTGTTTTTTTATCACCTGGATGGGTAGCAATAACCTGAAACGGGGCTTTAACTTGATAAGCCCAGCTGTACTCTCTTTCTACATAATCTTTACTAAGAACTATTTTATATATCGTGTTTATCTCTAATGGTTTTTTGGGCTTGATCTCAAATTTAAAAACTTTTGAATCTTCTTCGCTTCCGGCAGCCAAAACTTGATTTAAAAAATCTCCTTTTGCTGCCTTGCTTACTTTTTTAATCTCAAAATCTATTGATGGTTGAAACCTGATCATTTTCTTTAGCTTTTTTATTGCTATATCTTCCGAGCTTAGAAGAATAAAAGAAGTTTCCGGATCGATGCCTGCATCGTCTGAAAGAGTAGGAACAATCTCGAAGCGTCCTTCGATAATTTGACTCTTCTGCCTTTGTTGAAAAAAGTAATAACCAAAACCAAGCAAAAGGCAAACAATTAAAATGATTCCTATAATCTTAACTAACTTTTTGGGGGAGGTATCGATGATTCTGTTTTTAGGAGGAAATATTTGATCCATATAAGGATAATTTAATTCTTTTTATTCATACTATCATTTTTATTTTTAAAAAAAACTTATTGTTAATTTGCTCTAATAATTTTATAAAACTAACAAAAATATAAAGAACCAAACCGCTGTAATAACATTGCCATGGCAATGTTATTACAGCGCTATTTAAGATTAAAGTGTTTTAAAAAGGGTTTGTTATCTCCTATTTCTTGGGCAATTATTAATCTCAATTCTTTGTCGCTTAGCCCAAAGAAGTTTTTCAAAAGGTTAATTTCGTCTCTGCAATCAAAGGGGTAAATCCAAACACTTTTCTGAAGAGGAATGAACCCTAACTCCTTCAGCTTTCCTCTTAGAGCCTCCCGATATATTTTCTTCAGCTGGGCAATATCAAAAATAACAATTCGCCATTTTCTATCCCATCTTTTAGGTCTTTTGATTTTAAGGGCATCTATTTGCATCCACCCTGCTTTTGCCTTCCCTTTTTCTGTTAGAGAAATATAAATTTGATGATTTTTCTTTTCTATCTTTATTAATCCCTGTCTTCGAAGATTTTGAAAAGAGTCACTAAATTTTCTCTGAGGATATCTCCTAAATTTCCTGTAATTTTTCCAAAGATTCATAACAAAATAGGGAGACGATGCCGCGACATAAACTGCTCCCGCAATAAAAAGGAAATTTAAAATGTCTTTTGTAATTGCTGATTTGGGCTTCCTAAAATAATATTTATATTTGCTCATAGTTTGAGGTGCTTTTAATTTTTTCTTTCGTCAATTTTATTATACCTAAATTCCGCTGTAATAAGAATGCCATGGCAATGGTAATACAGCAGTTTAAAAAAGCAAAAAGCCTCCAGAAATACCAGGAGGCTTTTTGCCGACCACAGATCGGGATTCTGCACCCACTATCCTTATTTTACTCAAATTAAAATTTTTGTCAAGTTTTTAAAAAAATTGGGGCTCTCTTTGAGAGCCCCTTAAATGTGTGTTATACCCTTACTCTCTTTACCTGAAAGGAGGGAAACGGTTCACCGCAGGTAGGACAATAAAACTCTTTTCTGCTTTTTGGATTCTGATAAAGCTCCAATCTGCCTTTTAGAACCTTTCCTCGTCCATCTTGAGAAATAATTGGATCTTTTACAAAAAACGGGAAGCAACCCGCTGTGCATTTTACTATTCCAGAACCTTTGTCATAAACTACCGGCGCGCCGCATCTTATACATTTTTTAATCTCTACTGGCTCGTTTGCGATAAAACTTTTAGAATCAGGTGCTTTCTCAAAAACCAAACCGGTGCCGCAGTGATCACATTCTCCCATTACCAACACCTTCCTCATCAAATCACCCCTTTTGAAGGTTTTTTAAGGAACAATTCTATTCTTGCCCCTTTTGCTCTTCTTTGTCAAGTATATCCTTTAACATTTTTAAAACCTCTTTTTCTCTTTCAGGAAAATAATACAAATAACGTTCCATCATATTCCTAAACAACCTTTCATCCTGCTTTTCTTTAGCAATATCTAGGGCAACTATATGTGATTGTTCAACTCTTGGCTCAAGCGCTATGGCTTTTTCGGCAAAATTCACCGCTTTCTCAAAATTATTTTTATCGGCTTCGATATAGGCAAGAGCCCAATATAAATATTGAAGTTTGGGGCATTTTTCTATTGCTCCCTCTAAATACTTTTCTGCTTTGATAAGTTTTTGAAAATCGTTTTTAAGATCAGTTTCGGAGATAAATTTTCCGTAAAAATAAGCGGAAAACACCTCATAGGGATTTTCATTAATTGTTTTTTCTAACTCCCCAAGAACGAATTCAATTTCTGAACGCGGAGCTAAATTATCCCTGTAAAGATTAGCGCTAGATAAAGCAAAACTTTCTCTTATAGAATACCTTGATATTGGTGAAAGGGTTAATGTTTTTTTGTACAATTCTACTCTTTTTTGAGAATCTTTTTCGTTTAAAGCCTGAACTTCGGTAGCGCAGGCACGATACGGCTGTATTACAAAAAAATAAAAAGAAAGGGCGGTGATGATTAATAAAGAAAATAAGAAAAATAATTTTGAAAAAGAAGGGTTTTGTTGTTTTCTGCTATCAAACGAATATTTTTCTGCCCCACTCAGAAAAGCCACAAAACCTAAAGCAAAAATCCAAAGCACATAAGTGCCCGGTGTATCAAAAACAGTTAAATTTTGTATAAAATGACTTATAAATAACGCGCTCAAAACCGCCGCTAAATTAAAACTTATTTTCTTCTTTTTGTAACCTACCCAAAGAGTGTGAAAAACTAAAAAATAGATTAAGATGAATGTTATTAAACCGAAAATGCCGGCATCTATTAAAGTATCAAAGAAAACATTGTGGGCTTTATCAAAACGTGTTTCCCCACCGTATTCCGGCAAAAACATCTTCGGATTAAAATGTTTTATAAAGCCATACTCAAAATTTTCTGGGCCCCAACCAAACAAAGGTTTTTCTCTAAACATTTCCCAAGAAGTAGTCCAAACGGCTGAACGAGCCCTAGTGGTATAAATGCTTAAAATATTCTGAGCAAGACTGCCTGGAATCAACAGGTCTATTACCAAAATCACCGTCGTAATTAATACCAAAGCCAAAATCCCCCTTCCTACTCTATTTAAACTTTTTTCTTGCTCATAAAATGCAAGATAAAAAAGATATATTAAAAAAACTCCAAAAAGAGCCGCAATTTTTGCCGCTCTCCCGCCGGTAAAGAAAAGCCCTAATCCTGTAGCAAGAGTAAAAAGGCCCCCTACAAATCGATAATCATTTCTATTCATTAAAAAGAACAACCTTTCTTTTGACTTTTCCAGAAAAATAATAAGGGAGAAAAAAAGAGCCATTAATAAATATGTTGCCAAAAAAGAGTCGTTACCAAAAGAAAGACCGCCTTTGTCTCCATTAATAACCGTTACACCGAAAAATTTCTCAATAAAATTTAATAGACCAATAGTTGCTCCCAAAAAAGAGGTCACAAAAACAAGTTGCATCCATTGTTTGCGAGTTTTTAGAAAAGATACAATCACTAAAAAGAAAAGAAATAGGTGCCCTAAAAAAACAAACCCTCCCATTCTTTCAAATTTACCCCAGAAACTACGATGAAAATTTGTCCCAAAGATTGTGGCTAAAAAATAAGCCAAAAAGTAAAGGGCAACCGCAATTGTTAAATAATTTTTTTTAGGCCTGTATTTTGGATAAAAAATTGCCAGAATTGCCCAGAGGCAGAAAACAATCTCTGATAAAGCCATTACATAAAAAGCCTTTCCTGTGATAAAGGGAAAATAAAGACCTCCGTCAAAAATAAAAGGTACAAAAAGAATAAGAACGATGCCCCAGAAGATAACTAAAGACAGAATTTTTTCCGCGCCTATTTTTTTAAAAAAATAAAAAATGTCTCCCGTACCGAATTTGAAAAGATTCATAGTTGAATTATTAAGATTTTTAGAATAAAATCACAATAATGAAGAAAACTATCCGCTTAAGACAAATACTTCTTTTTTTAGGAGATATAATTTTATACTATTCAGCTTTAATTATAACAATAATCTTAAGTTTTCAAAAACAGGAAATTCAGCTGGCTTTATCTCAACATATACTCCCTTTCACCTTTATTCTGCCCGTTTGGCTTCTTATCTTTTTTCTTTTTGGTTTTTATCAACTGGAAAAATTAAGAACTCAATATCTCATTATAAAACAAACACTTGCTGCTTTTCTGTTAGCAGGTATTCTCTCTGTAGTGTTCTTTTACCTGACTCCATTCTTTGGCATTGCTCCAAAAACAAATCTATTGATATTTGGAACAATCTTTCTACTATTTCTGCTTCTTTGGCGATTCTTTTTGGCTCAAATATGGAAATCTTATTTTAAAAAAAATGTCCTTGTTGTAGGAACAGGAGAAGAGATAGAAAATTTTATAGAAACGCTCAAAAGTTCTCCCCAGTTTGGGTATTCTATTGTTGCCACTCTCAAATCTTGGGATATAGAAACTATTAAAAACCTTATTTCCAAAAACAAAATTCAAATCATTGTCTTAGACAAGAAAAATTTTTCTTTGGGCTCGCAAAAAATTCTTTACTTTGTACTTTCAAAAGGTATAGATATCTGGGATTTCCACTTCGCCTATGAGAGTATATTTCAAAAAATTCCAATCAATCACATAGATTATGGATGGTTTCTGAATAATCTAAAAGAGGGTAAAAAATTATTTGTTGACAGAATAAAAAGGTTGGGCGATATATTTCTGGCAACAATTTTTATTATTGTCTTCTTTCCTTTGGGATTGATAATATCGCTTTTGACCAAATTGGAAGATAGGGGCCCCGTTTTTTATAAACAAAAGCGCGTTGGTAAAAATCTAAAAGAATTTTATATTTATAAATTCCGATCAATGATCCCCGACGCTGAAAAATTTATTGCGATATGGGCTCAAAAAAACGACCCTCGTATTACAAAAGTTGGCAGGTTTCTAAGAAAGACACATTTAGATGAATTGCCTCAGATGATAAACATTCTCAAAGGAGATATTTCTTTTGTAGGACCAAGGCCTGAACGCCCTGAATTTGTGAAAGAATTGGAGAAAAAAGTTCCCTTTTACAACTTACGCCATATTGTCAAACCCGGCTTTACCGGCTGGGCACAAATCAAATTTAGATATGCCCGCTCAATTGAAGACACCTTTCAAAAATTAGAATACGATCTTTATTATATTAAAAACAGATCCTTAATTTTGGACCTGTATATTTTAATAAAGACAATTAACCTCCTCTTCCGAGAATAATCTCAAAACTCTAAAATATCGCTCTTATAAAGCCCTATAGATTTCTTTTGTCTTTGCTATCATTACTTTCAAAGAAAAAAACTCTTTTACTCTCTGTAAAGCATTTCTACCATATTCCTGCCTTATTTTTTGGTTACCTAAAATTTCTTTAATCGCTCTCTTTAATCCCACAACATCTTTTGGTTTGACTACCGAACCCGTTTTTTTATTTTGATTAACCCAACTGGTACCGGTGCCAAGCTCAGTAGATATAACGGGTTTGCCACAAGCCATTGCCTCAATTAAAACAATGCCAAATGCTTCAGAACGATAAATAGAAGGCAAAACAAACACTGAGCAAGCATGGTAAAATTGAATTAATTTTTCCTCTGGCTGAAAGGGAAGGAAAAAAACCTTATCGTTAATTTTTAATTTTCTTGCAAGGTCTTTCAATCTATCGCCCTCCTGCCCCTCTCCAATAATTACTAAATTGGCTGAAATATCTCTCATTACCCTTATCAAATACTCCACCCCCTTATAATAACTCAACCTGCCAACAAATAATACAAACTTACCATATTTTTTTCGAATCTTCTCTACCTCTTCCATATCAACATTTTGAAATTTCGAAACCTCAACCCCAAAAGGAATTACCACGCACTTTTCTTGGAAATTTTTTAAAATAGGCGAAGTTTTAACAAGATTTGGATTAGAAACAATTATCTTTTCGGCTTTTTTAAGAGTGTTAAAAATAAAGGGTTTTACAAAAACGCTGAAAAATCTCTGCCTTACA
>CAYNAX010000009.1:0-11933 GCA_964395745.1 uncultured Candidatus Saccharibacteria bacterium
GAGAAAATTCTACTCTTTTTGGATCAACAAGTATTAATCTTAGAGTTTCTGGAGTGTTTTTATATAAAAGGCTTAAAACAATAGAATTTAAACATATGGTTTTACCTGTTCCGGTTGCTCCAGCAATTAAAAGATGGGGCATTTTGGAAAGATCCGCAAATATTGCCTCTCCCATTACGTCTCTTCCAAGAGCAAAAGTTAAAGGAGAGGGGGCGTTCAAAAACTCTGGCTCGGAAAGAAGATTTCTTAACCTTACTAATGTTCGTGTTTTATTAGGCACTTCAATTCCTACAAGCGACTTTCCCGGAATTGGCGCCTCAATTCTTATTGGGTGGGCTGCCAAAGCCAGAGCCAAGTTATTGCTTAAAGCAGTAATTCTTGAAAGTTTAATGCCTTCTGCTGGTTTTAAGGTATATTGAGTAACCGTAGGACCCACATTGGCTCCATACATCTCTACTGGAATTCCAAAATTTTCTAATGTCCTTTTGATTATCTCTGAATTTACCCTTATATCACCAGCTGAAGGTATTCCTTTGTCTCCTTCTAACAAATCTAACGGCGGTAGTTTATAATCTCTTTCTATTTTGGAGACAGGCGTAGTTTCTTTTTTGGCAAGTTTTGCCGACAATTTAAGCGGGATTTTCTTCTCTTTCTTTTCTTCTGTTTGTGAAGATAGTTTTATAGGAACATTTTCTTCAACTGTTTTTATCTTAACTTTTGGGGTAAAAACTTTTTTAATATTGATTCTTTTCTCTTTTCTGGGAATTTCCTCTTTTTTCTTGGTTTCTCGTTTAAATTTGAGTTTGGGAAGTTTTGAAATCGGCAGATTGTACCAAATAATAACTAGTCCCAAAACCGAAAGAAGGAAAAATAAAATCCAGGGAATTAAAGAACCAAAGATTTTCAAAATAGGCCAAGCAAAAAGCGAGCCAAAAATTCCTCCTTGAGAAGAAAAGTAAAACTTGCTGGCTGGATGAGCATTGTACTCTAAAAGAGCGAAAGACCCACTAATAGAAAGCACAAAAAGGAAAATTGCTAAAATTAAGAGCCACTTATGATCTTTTTTAGGAAGAAAAAATTCTATCCCTGCTGCTAAAAAAATAAAGGGAAGAACATAAATTGCCTTCCCTATTAAAAAGAATAATCCCTTTAAAAAGTATTTTCCTGCAACTCCGGCAAAATTAAAATAAGAGAGAATTATAAAAACCGCCAGAAAAAGAATTAGTGAGCCAACAATATAAATCTTGATTGGCTCTGGAATACTCCAATGTTTCCGTCTTTTAACCTTAAAATTATTTTTATTCTTTTTTCTTCTGCGCTTCTTTGCCATCTATCATTGCTTACTTCTCTTCTATTATAATACATTTATTTCTCTTTTCGAAATCCTGTTCCTGCGGGAATTAACTTTCCAATAATAACATTTTCTTTTAGACCTCTTAGATAATCTTCTTTTCCTTCTAATGATGCTTTTATTAATACTCTTGAGGTCTCTTCAAATGAAGCAGCCGAGAGCCAACTAAAAGTAGTTAGAGCAACTTTAGAAATACCCAGAATTATTTCTCGAAACTTTAAGGGTTTTTTGTTGGCTTTTTTCAATTCTTCGTTTGTTTGAAGAGCAACACTCTTCTCTATTACTTCTCCGGGAGTAAAATTACTATCTCCTTCATCAATTACTCTTACCCTTGAAAACATCTGCCTGATTATAACTTCTATATGTTTGTCATGAATTGTTACTCCCTGAGAAACATAAATCTTTTGTACTTCATCAAGCAGATAAATCTGGGTGGGGGTTGTGCCCATAATCTTATAGAATTTCTTTGGATCAATACTTCCTTCTATTAACTGTTGGCCCTTTTTTATCTTATCTCCTTTCTTAACTAATAAAATGTTTTTATCGGGTATTTTGTATTCTACTTTTTCCTCTTTTTTCTTGCCTTTGCTGTCTTTTTTAATATATTTTACTTTTACTGACTTATCACTAACCTCTATTACTTCTCCATCTGATATGGCAAAAACTGCTTCTCCCTTCGGGGTTCTTGCCTCAAAAACCTCTTCTACTCTTGGCAAACCCTGCGTTATATCGCTTGCGCTTGCTACTCCTCCTGTATGAAAAGTTCTTAGTGTAAGTTGGGTGCCCGGCTCGCCAATAGATTGGGCGGCAATAATACCAACAGCAGTACCCAACTTTACTAATTTATTATTACCCAGATCCCATCCATAACATTTCTGACATACCCCTCTCTGTGATTTACAACTTAAAGGCGTTCTTACTCTTACCTCTCTTATTTCCTTAGCAGAAGCAATTTCTCTTGCTTTATCCCAATCTATAACCTCCCCTGCTTTAACTAAAACTTTGTTTTTAAGTTTTATGTCTTCTAAAGATACCCTACCAACAATCTTAAAGACAAAATCTTGCCCCAATAACTCTGCCCGGTCTTTTGTAATAATAATTCCTTCTGTATCTTTACAATCTTCTTCCATAACAATTACATCATGAGCAACATCTACTAATCTTCTGGTAAGATATCCTGCCGTGGAAGTTCTCAGAGCTGTATCTGCTGTTCCCTTTCTGGCACCATGAGTAGAAATAAAGTATTCCAATACTGAAAATCCTTCCTTAAAAGAACTCTTGACTGGCAACTCCATTGTCTGACCTGCTGGATTAATTACCAATCCTTTCATACCTGCCATTTGAACCGGCTGAGACCAACTACCCCTTGCTCCTGCATCAACAATAGCAAAAACTGTTCCATTTTCCGGCAAGGCTTTTGGAACTAATTGTTGAATTTTCTCCTTAACCTGATGCCAAATTTCTATTACCTGATTTCTTCTTTCTTCATAGGTAAGCAAACCTTTTCTGTAATATTCCTCTATTTTCTTTACCTCTTCCTCTGCCTCTTTAATAAGTTGAGGTTTTTCTTTAGGAACGACCAAATCGTCCATTCCCCAACTTAAGCCTGAAAGAGTAGCATACTCAAACCCCATTTCTTTAATTTTATCCAAAACTTCGCAGGCAGTTTTGTTATCGTATTTCTCAATAATGTCCGAAACTAAATGCCTAATTTTCTTTGAATTCATCAAATTGTTTTGGAATGGATAATCTTCTGGCAGCGCTTTGTTAAAAATTATTCTTCCAACCGAGGTTTCTATTAGTTTTCCTTTAACAAGAACTTTTATTTTTGCCTGCGCATCAACAACTTTATTATCATATGCCAATATTGCTTCATCTTCTGAAGAAAATATTTTGCCTTCTCCTTTTTTGCCGGGAATTATCTTAGTAAGCCAATAGCAACCTAAAACCATATCCTGTCTTGGAGAAACAATAGAAAGACCGGTAGCAGGCTTCAAAAGGTTTAACCCTGAAAGCATAATCTCTCTTGCTTCTTTTTGGGCTTCTTCAGAAAGCGGAAGGAATACTGCCATTTGGTCTCCGTCGAAATCCGCATTATATGCTTCACAAACCAGAGGATGAATTCTAATTGCTTCGCCCTCTACCAAACGAGGTTCAAATGCCTGAATACCTAAACGATGCAAAGTAGGAGCTCGATTTAGTAATACATACTTTCCCTTAATAACCTCTTCAAGCGCCGCCCAAACATCTTCTGTTTGTTCTTCTATTAATCTGGATGCCTGTCTGATGTTATAAGCAATTTCTTTTTCTAGCAATTTAGCAATAACAAATGGTTTAAAAAGCTCCAACGCCATCTTCTTGGGCAATCCGCAATGGTTAAATTTTAAAGTTGGGTCTCCCACAATAACCGATCTACCAGAGTAATCAACCCTTTTTCCTAAAAGATTTTGTCTAAATCTCCCCTGCTTTCCTTTCAACATATCTGCCAAAGATTTTAGTAATCTCCTTTGCCCGGTTGAAGCAGTAGTTGTATGACCGCTTCTCATCCCATTATCAATCAGAGCATCAACTGCCTCCTGAAGCATTCTCTTTTCATTTCTTACAATTACCTCAGGAGCATTAATTTCTAAAAGATATTTCAAACGATTGTTTCTATTTATGACTCTCCGATATAAATCGTTAAGATCGGAAGAAGCATATCTTCCTCCATCTAATTGAACCATTGGGCGCAAGGCAGGAGGCAAAACCGGCAGAACTTCTAAAAACATCCATTCGGGTTTTACTCCTGCCTTTTTCATTCTTTTAAAAAGTTGCAGGCGTCTTAAAATTTTACGATGCTCTGTTCCAGTGGCTTTCTTTTTAAGCGCTTCTAATTCTTTAATCTTTTCGTCTAAATCAATTTTTTCAAAAATTTTCTTTAATGACTCCGCCCCTGTGCCTGCTTCAAAAATATGGCCATATTTTAAAGAAAGATGTAGAAAATCTATTTCAGACAAAACCCTAAGAGGTTTGATTTCTTCTACTTCTTTGAGGGCTTTTTCTCGGAGTTCTCGTAATTTCTTGATCTCTTTGTGGTTTTTTGCTTTTTTTGCCGCTTGCACCTTTGCTTTAAATTCTTCTTCTATTTCCTGTAAGGTTTGTTTTTTTGCTTCTTCATCTACTTCAGTAATAATATAGGCGGCAAAATAAACTACTCTTTCAAGTGCTTGGACAGAAATATCCAAAATCATACCCATTCTTGAGGGTACGCCCCTAAGGAACCAAATGTGAGAACAAGGAGTAGCAAGTTTAATATGTCCCATTCTTTCTCTTCTCACCGAAGAATGGGTAACTTCAACGCCGCAGCGATCGCAGACTATTCCTTTGTACCTTATTCCTTTATATTTGCCACAATAACATTGATAGTCCTTCTCAGGACCAAAAATTTTCTCACAGAAAAGACCATCTTTCTCTGCCCTCTGAGTTCTATAATTAATGGTTTCGGGTTTTGTTACCTCGCCATGAGACCACGATAGAATTTCTTCAGGCGAGGCAAGTTTAATTTTTATTGCTTTAATATCTTCTACCCTCATAAAATTAATTTGTAATTTTTAATTTTTAATTCAAAAGTCAAATCTCAAAAGTCAAATCCACAATGTAAAAGTCAAAACTATTTTTTCCCTTTCATTGTCAAAAGGCTAGAGGCAATAATGCTAGAAAGCTCTTGCACTTCTTTTAAGAGAGGATTAATATTTCCTTTCTCAATTTTGACACCATCTCTTAAAAGTCCAAGCCAATATTTTGTCTCATTTGCACTTTTTAGTGCTATTTCATAAAACTTCGCAAAGTCTCGTTTTGAACTAGCCGATTTTGCTTCAATTACATTTGCGCCGATCGAAGTTGCTGCTCTTAAAAGCTGATCTCCAATAATACAGCAGTTTCTGTTCTTTGGAAGTCTTTCTAAAAACTTAATTACATTGATGGAAAAACAATAACACCTATATCTTAGATCGGTTTTGCGTTTTGAGTTGTGGTTTTGAGTTTTGACTTTTGAATTTTGAGTTTTATTTCGCATTTGAATAAAAAGTAAAAATTGAAATTTAAAAATTACTTTTTTTCTCTTCTTTGAGCTTCAATTCGATATTCATACCCAGCGATTTCAATTCGTTTATCAAAAGAGAAAATGACGCTGGAATGTTTGGCGATTCAATTTTCTTTCCTTTTAATATTGCCTGATAGGCAGCAGCCCTACCAGGAACATCATCCGATTTAATGGTTAACATTTCCTGAAGTGTATAAGCAGCACCATATCCTTCCAGGGCCCAAACCTCCATCTCTCCAAATCTTTGACCTCCAAATTGAGACCTGCCTCCAAGCGGTTGTTGAGTAATTAAAGAATAAGGCCCAATAGATCTCATATGAATTTTATCAGCAACCATATGAATCAATTTCATCATATAAATATATCCTACTGTTACTTTCTCTGGGAAAGGTTCACCAGTCCTGCCATCGTATAAAACTACCTTTCCATCTTCAGGCAAATCCGCCTTTTTTAATTCTTCTTTTATGTCTTCCTCTGTGGCTCCTGAAAGAGAAGGAGTAACTGCCCTATATCCTAGTTTTTCTGCTGCCCAACCAAGATGAGTTTCTAAAACCTGACCAATATTCATTCTTGAAGAAATTGACAGAGGGTTTAAAACAATATCTACGGGCGTGCCGTCTTCTAAAAACGGCATCTCTTCTGGGGGAAGAATTTTTGTTACAATACCTTTATTTCCATGCCTTCCGGCTAACTTATCCCCGACAGTAATTTTTCTCCATTGGGCAACTTCTACCTGTATTCTTTTGATAATTCCCGGTTCTAACTTATGACCATTCTCCGGAGAAAAAACTTTTACTCCTATTACTCTTCCCCATTTTCCATGTTCCATTAAAAGAGAGGTATCTTTTACATTTTTTGCTTTCTCGCCAAAAATTGCCAAAAGCAGTCGTTCTTCGGCAGTAAGATCGGTTTCCCCTTTGGGCGAAATTTTTCCTACTAAAATATCGTTCGGGCGTACCTCGGCTCCAATTCTTACAATTCCTTCTTCGTCTAAATCTTTTAATTTTTCTTCTGAAACATTAGGAATATCGGCTGTAGTTACTTCGGGACCCAGCTTGGTTTCTCTTACATCGCAAGTAAAGGTTTCTATATGGATGCTTGATAAAATATCTTCTTCAACTAATCTTCGAGAAATAATGATACCGTCCTCATAATTGTGTCCTCGCCAGGAAAGAAAAGCCACCAAAAGATTTCTTCCCAGCGCTAAACAGCCGTCTTTTGTAGAAGGGCCATCAGCCAGAACATCTCCCTTTTTAACTTTCTGGCCTAGTTTTACGATTGGTTTTTGGTGTAAACAGGTATATTGATTTGTGGGTCTAAAAATCTTGAGATTATAAATTTTTTCTTTATTGTCTTTTGTTTTTATTTTTATCTGCTTGGCGTCTACACCCACAACTGTGCCATCAACATCAGAAATAACTAAATGTCCTGAATCGTGAGCAACTTTTTTCTCAAGCCCTGTGCCCACCAATGGAATTTCTGGATGAATTAAAGGAACAGATTGTCTTTGCATATTAGAACCCATCAGGGCTCTGTTAGCATCATCATTCTGAAGAAAAGGAATTAATGAGGTAGCAACCGAGAGGGCTTGCTCTGGCGCCACATCAATAAAATCTACATCTTTTTTGTCCACCATTTGAGGTCTTCCCTTTACCCTTGCTTCTACTTTTCTGGGAACAATATTACCATTATCATCAATTTCTACTCCAGCGTGAGCAATGGTATATTTTTCTTCTTCAAAAGCGTTTAAATATTTGATTTCTTTTGTTACTCTGCCATTCTCAACTTTGAAATATGGTGTCTCTAAAAATCCAAAACGATTAATTTTGGCATAGGTTGCCATATGAACCACTAATCCCACATTGGGACCTTCAGGTGTCTGAATGGGACAAATTCTTCCATAGTGTGAAGGCTGAACATCTCTTACCTGCAAACCCGCTCTTTTTCTTGTTAACCCTCCCGGACCTCCAGCCGTTAACCTTCGTTTATGCTCAAGTTCTGAGAGGATATTTTCATTGTCCATAAATTGAGAAAGTTGGCTTGAGGAGAAAAACTGGTTTACCACCGCCATAAAGGGGCGTGGATTGATAAGCCGAATAGGAGTAATTTCTTCAGGGTTTATAGTTGACATTCGGTCTTTGGCAATTCTTTCCATACGCATCAACCCTACCCTTAACCTTTCTCTTAACAGTTCAGAAATTGTTCGCACCCTTCTATTTCCTAAATGGTCTATTTCGTCGGGCTGCGCGCCTGGAGTATTGTTAAGGCGTATAATTTCCCGCAATACTGCCACCACATCTTCGGGTTTCAAAACCCTATCTTCTATCTCTATTTTCTCTGGGTCTTTGGGACAAATTTCAGGTAATCTCTGCCATGTCTTCCAACGCCCTACCTTTGATAGATCATATCTTTCAAAGTTAAAAAACATATTTTCCACCAGTTCCCTGCCTGTTTCTGGAGTTGCTAAATCGCCGGGTCTCATTCTTTTATAAATTTCAATATATGCCTCTGCCTGATTATGAGCCGGGTCTCTTTTTAGAGTTTCTTCTATATATTTAATCTCTCCTCTATCTACATCTGAGAAGAGAGATTTAATTTTTTCATCTGTATCATAACCAAAAGCTCTTAAAAGAGTGGTGGCAGGCACTTTTCTTTTTCTGTCAATTTTTACCCCTATTAGCCCCGATGTTTCTGTATCAAATTCAAGCCAACTTCCTCTGGTAGGAATAATTCTTGCTCCAAAATATTTTTTTCCATGAACTGTTCTTGCAGTAAAAAATGCTCCGGGAGATCTTAAAAGTTGAAATATTACTACTCGCTCAACTCCATTAACAATAAAAGTACCCCTTTCTGTCATAAGGGGAAAATCGCATAAAAAGACCTCTTGGGTTTGTTCCCTTTTTGTTCTTAAATCAACCAGTTTAACAATGGCTCTAAGAGGGGCGGCAAAACTATCATTGTTTTCCTTTGCTTCAAAATCATTTTTATATCTTGGCTCACCTAAAATATAATCTAAAAACCATAATTCATATTCTTTACCTGTATAATCTTTAATTGGAGAAATTTCTTTAAATAATTCTTTTAAATCTTCCTCCCAAAATCTCTGCCAACTTTCTTTTTGAAATTGCAAAAGGTATGGCCTTTCAAGATAAAGTTTAGATTTGGCAAAAGATTTTATTTTCATAAGCCAAAAAATTCCCTTAATTTATATAAGGGTCGAAAATTGTTCTGAATTTTAATTAATAAAATTAATCAAAATCACAAGTTGTGTTTTCTTATTTTAATGAAATAAGAAAACTTGTCAAGCAAATTGACGAGAACAGTTCTCGCTAATCTTTTGGCTCTTCTTTTTCCTATTCCTCTTCCTCCTCTTTCTCTAACTTTGGTGGGTTCATCTTTTGCTCTATTGCTGTTATCTTATCTTTTACTAATTTATTATCAGGGTTTAATTGCTCCACAATTTTAAGCTGATCTAGGGCTTTTTGATATTCTCCTTTTTTCTCGTAGGCAAGTGCCAAAGAGAACCTAGCATTAATATGATAAGGAGAAAGAAAAAGGGTGGTAGTTAATCGATCGATTGCCTCATCAATTCTGTCTTCGTTATAATACAATCTGCCCAAATGAAAGTTTGCATCAATATTTGCTGGATATTCCGCAATGATTTTCTCTAATTGAGAAATTGCCTCTGTTGTTTTTCCTCTTTGCTCTAAAACTAAAGCCAATTGTACTTTTGCTAAAACAAAATCAGGGTCTATCTCTAAACATTTATTAAAAGACTGCTCTGCTTCGTCTAGTTTTTGTTCTCCAAGTTGTATCTTTCCTATTTCCAGATAAAAGTAGGGGTTGCGCGGGTCTAACTCTAACGCTTTTTTATAACTATTAATTGCTAAAGTTGCTGGGTCACCTTTGGCAATACCTATTAAATCTCTATACATACTTGCCAGTGTCTGCCAGCCAACAATTCTATTGGGAAACATTCTGGTTTCGTTTTGGGCAACATTTAAGGCAGTGCTTGCTAATTGAACTATTCTTTGCTCATTTACTTGATCTGCGGGCTTTTGCAATTCATTTTTTGCCTGCAAGAAAAGACTGTTGGCAAGAGCGTCTATGTATTTAATTTCATAGGGGTTCAGAGTTCCAGCCCTATCAAAAAAATCTATTTTTTTATTGATATCTGATTCATAAAACCCTTTTCTGTAATTTATATCTGCCAAACAAAACTTTGCTGTATTTATCCAGCCCAAGCATACAAAAATCAACAAAACAATTAAAGCGGTCTCTACTATCAGAAATACTGCAGGACTTTCTTTAAATTTGATTCTTTTTTCAACAAAAGGAACAATATATAGCCTTATCACTGCCAAGGATACCCAGAAAATAAAAGCCAAAACTACCGGTTGATAGTAAACAACCTGAGAAATAATAAGAGCAACCAAAAGAGTAACAACTGAAAGGATAACAAAATCTTTCTGCGGATCTTTCTCTTGAGCCTCAAGTTGAAGAGCTTTTTCCTTTCTTTTAATTTTTGAAATTATATTTTTGATAAACTCTTTTGGTTTCAAAAAGTAAACTACAGGAAGAAGCAAAACAAAAAGATAAAAGATAAATCCTAAAACCCCCTGCCCTGCTAAAATTTCAGCCAAAGTTGATTTTGGTGCAACCAAAGAAACTGCAGGCCATCCACCTTTGGCAAGCTCTGCCGGTCTATGCTTTGCTAAATCGTAAAAGAAAGTGCCTATTCCCGAACCAAGAACAGTATTCTTTACGCCAGCCGCAACTGTACTTCCACTTATTGTCCACGATGCTCTGTAAGAAGGGAGCGCCTCTATATTATTTTGAAAAATTGGAAGGTTAATTTGCGGGTTGCCGATTAGTGCTTTGAAGTTAAAAATAGAAAAGATTAAAGAAATAATGATAATAAAAATCGGAAAGATAAGTCGAGGCACATATTCTGCCAGAGATTCTCTTCTTGAACTCATAAAAACAAAAACAATCAAAGAGATTCCAAGAAGGATCCAGGCACCAACAAAATCAATAAAGAGAAGCAAAACAAGGGAGACAAAAATAGTTAAGATTAATGTTACTGATTTTAATCTCTTTAAAACTCTTCTTTGAGAATTTTCATTTTTATGAGGAAAGAAAAGGGCAAAAAGAGAAAGCAGAATAAGAAATGAGAGATATATTGCGAAACCTTCTCTGCTGATGTGGGTTGTATTCCCTAAATTAAAATAGTTAAGCCATGAAAGGCCTTCTGGGTTGAGATTAATTAATGCCTGCCATACACCAAAAAGAGAAAGACAGGAAAGAATCAAGACAATAATGCCTGACGCCAAAAAACTTTTTATCAATCCTCCAAGAGAGATAATATTTTTTTTCTCTTCTCCAAATTTCTCTGTGTTATGAGTTAAAAGAAAATACAGAGCTATAAATGTTAAAAGAGCCAAAAACCCTGAAGATGATCTTCCATATACTCCTAATATGCTTGCTTTCTTATCTACTGAAAAAGCCAAAGATAAACCCGAAACTATCAAAAATAGAACAAGAAAAAATTCGTATCTTGAATAACGAACAAGAATTTCTTTGTCTTTTATTATCATCTTAAAAAGACAAAGTAACACCAAAAACCATACTGCGAAAAACAAAAAGTAAGTTTTTGTAAGTTCTAAATTAAAAGCAAAAGGTAAATAAAATAGGGGTAAAAGAAAAACCGTTCCTAAAATTCCGTACTTTAAAATTTTGTTTAACATAAATTTTAATTAATTATTTTTAAATTTCGCCATTTCGACATTTTAACACCTCAAATAATCGACTTCAATCCTCTCTCCTCTGCTTCCTTTTTACCCATAATACCATGTTCTGTCAAAACTTTGCCTTCCTCTTCAAGTTCCTTTTTTATTTTCTCCATCCGAGTTGGCATCTGCGGCTGCCTGTACTGTAATCCTGCTAAAGAATTCTTTTTAACCGTATCAACAAAATTCTGAATTAATCGCTGAAACCCTTCTGCCAATTTATAACCCTTCTGAAACTTCTCTTTTGTGATATATTCCTGATCCAACGCTACATATAAATGGCTCTACACCTCTCCGGCTGATCCTTTGGCAATATAGAAATAATTTATAAGCTCAATTTTGGTGCCTCGACAAAATCCTTCTGCTTAATTTGCCATTGGTGATACTGCTGCTTGTTGAATTTGATCTTTCAAACCATAGTCTTTTGCAAACTTTTTCTTCTTTGTCAGGTAATAAATGTAACGAGTCAATTCTCTTGCCTTCTTCCAGGAAATCAAATCTTCAAACTTTTTGATCGTTGCCATATTTCAATATTTCGACATTAATTATTTTGATCTTGAGTTTGCTAGTTATTATCCGGTGCGGCTTGGCTTTCCCCTGTGCTCTGATCTTCACTCTGGCTTTGCTCGTTACTCGGCTGTGTCTCCTGTGTTCCCTGATCTTGCTGTTGTGCCTGCTCACCTTCCCCCATTTCTTCTTGCTGTTGACCCTG
>CAYNAX010000010.1:0-11266 GCA_964395745.1 uncultured Candidatus Saccharibacteria bacterium
TTTACAAAGAAAATTAGATAATAAAATTGTTGAGAGGTTTGCGTCTGTATATAAAAAGGCAAGAGATGTGTTTATAAAAGGAAATTAGATCAAATCGCTTAATCAGGTAAATAAATTTTATTTATTTCATGGCAATTTATAAATCGGGTTCGGAAATAAAAATTGTGCGCAAAGCAATAAGTTGGAAGACGTGGTTTTTTATTGTATTGATTTCAATAATTGTAGCTTTAATAGTTTGGTACGCACAATCTAAAAATGCCTCCGTTCTTGTAGTTAACCGGTTATCTATCGTGGTAGTTCTACTGCTACCTCAATTAATGTTATTTCCATTCTTTCTGTCTCAAGAAAAAATACTCATTAATAAGGATAAAAACATTATCGTTTATAAAAACAAAACAACTCCGCTTAAAAACATTAAAAGAATTCAAATAATTTTAAAGAGATCGCCCGCAGAATTTAGCCTTAACTTATATAATGATGAATCTTCTCATAAGCCATTTAAAATAAACTTGGCTTTATTCTCTAAAGAGGAATGTCAATTTCTAATTAATTTATTATTAGAAAATAATCCAAGGGCGGAGATAGACGAGTTTACAAAGAAATTAAGCCAGGGTGATTTTTCAGACTTATATGTTGTTGCGACTGAAACTGTCGCCGGTAGTTTTCTAAAGGAATATCGTAAGGGTGGGAGAATGTAGATTTATTTAAATAAAATAAATAGGAAATATAAGGAATAAAAATGGTTTCAGCAAAGCAAAAGGCCGAAAAATTAATTGAGAAATAAAATTATGGCAAACAATAATGAGGTAAAAGTTGGGGCTTGTGGGATTTGTTGTTCAACTTGCGGACTTTTTGTAAAGAAAATTTGTCCTGGCTGCAATAAAACCAAAGAGGGGATTGAATTTTTGAAAAGTATTAATGCTAATTGTCCTGTTTTGGAATGTGCGGTTGAGAATAAAGTTGATATTTGCTCTAAGGACTGTGAAAAATTTCCATGCGAGAAATTCAAAGATTGGCCCCTCTCTGATGAGTGGCTTGAAATGTATAAAACTAGATTAGAAGCCGGCGAATAATTTCATTAATTAACTTTTAGATAGGAAATTTAAGCGAAAACTATGAAAAGAGTTTTAATAATTCATGGTTGGGAAAGTAATTCCAGAGAGCATTGGTTTTTAAAGGAAAAAGCAAGATTAGAAAAGTTGGGTTTTGATGTTATGGTGCCTGATATGCCGAATGCTTTTCATCCTAAAAAAGAAGAATGGATAAAAGTGATCGAAGATTTTGCTCCGGATGAAAAATCAATTCTGATCGGACATAGTTTGGGTGGTGTAGCAATTTTACGATATTTAGAAAAAATAAATAACAAGTTACCTAAATGTATTTTGATTGCAACACCGATAAGAAAGTTGAGAAGCCCGGATTATGATTTTAGCCCAATTGATAATTTTTTCGAGCCCGCTTTTAATTGGAAGAAGATTAAGGAAAACTGCAAGAAGTTTATTATTTTAAACCAGACAAAAGATCCTTTGGTACCTCTTCAACATGGTAAGGATTTGGCTAATTATACTAATGGAAAATTGATAATCGTTGAAGGAAGTAATCATTTTGACACTATTGATTTTTCTTTGCTCGAGGAATGTATAACAGAACAGTAGATTTAAACCAAAGCAAAAAAGGCGAGGAATAGATTGAGGAATGAAATTATTTTATAAAATGATGTGGGAAATTCTGGGAGTTATAATTGTGGTTTTTTAAATTATTGGGCAAGGTTTCTAATTTTATCAGAAGGGGGTGATGCCTGCCACGTAGTTTAGTTAAGTAGTCAGCTCGCGGTAATATAAACCCCCAAACAAAGTTTGGGGGTTTTGTTGTGTTCTAGGAATTCTAGTATTCCTCTGGTCGATAGCCGCCTCCGCCTTCTGAGCTGGTGCCTCCTGAGCCTCCACCAAATACTTCAGCTAAAAAGATCAGGAGGAGAAAGCCGATGCCTGCTAGTACACCATATCGCACCAGGGGAGAAGCGCGGAGTAACAAATCGGCAATAATCGGTCCAAAGAATATAGACCCCATTATTATGTAGAACAAAGTCATTTTTCACACCTCCTTTCTGGTATAGATTTGAGGGTGTAAAAGACCTCTATATTTATTAATACAATTCTTTTTCACATTTTGTCAAGAATAGATCTTGGTTAGTTTGCCTAATTTAAGTAAGCAGCTATCATCAAAAAACTAACAACCTTTATTACAATAAACTTATTAAAATTCTAAAGTTACGGTTGGAAAATGTCTTCGGGGAGAAAGCGAACTTCTTTAACTTCGGGAAATTGCTTGGCTGTGGCTTCAATTTGAAACCAAAGAATCCCCACCCGGCAAGACCCGCCAACCGACTTGTTGTTCGGGTCTAAGAACTTAAGCGTTAAGACCCCGTCTTTCAAAGAAGCGTCTTTTAAGGAAAAACCTTCTAAGGGAAATTCTGTGGTAATTCCTTGAGCTTTTTCTTCTTCTGTGAGCTTGCCCAAAAGCAGAAGTTTTATGGCATCTTGAATTGGAGTTTTGGTTACTGGCACTTCTCTCTCAACTGCCACCAAACCTTTGCGACTGCACATCACATTGCCAGATTCGTCTTTATCCAATTCTGGATTATAGTAATAAAGTTTTATGGTTTTTGTTTCTTTAGCAAATAAAACAGGAATTCTTAGTTCATCGTCATTTTCTGGTAAACCTGAGGGATTGGCTTTTTCTAAAACTAATGTTCCTTTTTCTGTCTCTGGGTTTTTAAATTCTAATTCGGCTCTAAAGGGCACGAATTCTTCGGTCATCCAGTCCTCTTCAGCCTGAGCAATGCCCGTTGCCAATAATTCTCCGTTATCGTCATATAGTTTAATAGGAAAACTGGCTTCAAAAAACCAATAGCCACGGGCTTTGCCTTTGACTATCAGCGGACTGGTAATTGTATTGTTTGCCTGTGGAGTTTCAATCTGAATTAGGTTTTCTTTTGGACATAAAGCGAAATCGCATTCAGGGGGAACCCGGCTAACATAGGAACCGTCGGGGCACTGTTTCACTTCTTTTGTGCAGGCGGTTTGTTCTTCATTAATAGTTAGAAACCTAACACCAAACCAAGCCCCAACTAAAACAATTAAAATTATTAAAACGATTAATATTTTCTTCATAATTTATTTTTTTAATTTTTGGGTGGCCTTTAAATAATTGTCTTTAATTAGGGTACTACCTACATTAACTATAGCAAATTAGTAAATAAAAGTAAAACACAAATTTAAACTAATTATTAGTATTGCTCAGGCGTTGCTCAGTTAAGTAACCAAAAAAAGAATCAAAAAGCAAATTTTTCAACGCAGGGTTTTTAATACAGTTTTATGTACAAAACTACACATGTTATACTAAAAGGGCAGGGGGATTAATTAATTTAATAAAATTATGCAAAAAACCATTAACAATCTTGTTAAGGCATTTATTGGCGAGAGCCAGGCAAGGAATAGATATACTTTCTATTTCAAAATTGCCAAGAAAGAAGGGTTTGAGCAAATAGCAGAAATTTTCTTAATTACAGCAGAAAATGAAAAAGAACATGCCAAACAATTATTTGGGTTGATTAATGAATTAAAAAAGAAGATGGGGGAAGATTTATCCGAGATTAAAGTTGAGGCAGTTGTACCCACAACAATGGGCAGTACAGCAGAAAATTTAAAAGCAGCCATTGCTGGTGAAAATTATGAACATACACAGATGTATCCAGAATATGCTCAGGTGGCAGAAGAGGAGGGTTTAAAAGAAATAGCAGAGCAGTTGCGAGCAATTGCTGTAGCCGAAAAGCATCACGAGGAAAGATATCAAAAACTTTTGAAAGAGGTAGAGCGGGGAACAGTATTTAAAAAAGAAAAAGAAGTTTGGTGGGTTTGTAGAGAGTGTGGTTATGTTCATTTTGGCGAAGAGCCGCCAGAGATATGTCCTTCTTGCAAGCATCCAAAAAACTATTATCAGATAAAGTGTGAAGAGTATTAAGTTTATAGGGTAGTATAATGAGTTGGGGTTGATTATTTTTCAAGCAGGATGTATATAGTTTTCGTTCTTTGTTTATAACGGCCCGAGTAGGGGATACCCGAAAGGGCCGTTTTTATATTGCCACCCCTCTTTTTATTTCTTGACATAAACGATGAAATTTTGTAAAATAAAAGAAGTTTTTAGTACATTAAAAATTGAAAAAGAGGTGAACAATAATTGATTCGACAAAGGGTGTTAGATTGTTTGCGCTTCGTTTTTGGAATAAGACGACAGAAGCAAAATGAGAAAACAGGTTATAGGCCATTGGTTTCGGTATTGATTCCTGCATACAATGAAGAGGTAACGATAACAGAAACAATTAAGAGTATTCGCGCTCAGACATATCCATATCTGGAGATAATAGTAATAGATGACTGCTCAACTGATAGAACAGGAGAAATTGCAAGAAGTTTGGGAGCACAGGTTGTAAGGACGCCGCAAAACACTAAAATGAAAGCCAAGGCAATAAATTTTGGTTTGGGTTTTTGTTCTGATAAGAGTGAAATTGTTGTTGTGGTTGATGCTGATACTATTCTCGCGCCCAACCTGATTGAACTTTATGTTCAAGCTTTTGCCGACAAAAAAGTGTTCATTGTTTCTGGCTATATTTTGTCTATTCATACAAAGACTATCTGGCAGAAGGCGAGGTTGGTGCAATATCTTTACTATTTAGGGCTTATCAAAGAAGCACAAAGTTACTGGTTCTCACCGATTGTAGGCTCAGGATGTTGTTTGGGAATAAGAAAGGAGATCTTATATAAATTGGGCGGATTTTCAGAAGGACATATAGCAGAAGATATGGCTCTTACTTGGAAAGGATTAATTAAAGGTTATAGGGTTGTTTTTCTTAAAAGGGCCCTATGCTGGACACTTGATCCTGTTAATTTTTCTCAGTACTCTCGTCAGATAAAGAGATGGTATAGGGGTTTCTTTCAATGTGTAAGGGAAAATTGGAAATCTCTTGTTCTGTACAATAAACGCTTAGGGTTTTTTGTTTTCTGGTATTTTATAAACGCAATAATAAATTGGCTCTTCTGGATTGCTTTTTTATATGGAGCTACAAGGCATTACTCGTTTGCTTGGTGGTTTTTATCTATAGAACTCATTATCTCAACTTTTGTAATCTTTAAGGAGGCGTATAGGGTAGGAAAAGTTCCTCAAGCAATAAAGGGCTTTTTGTGGTATTGGCTAATTTCACCGATAGATATCTGGTATTTCAGCGTAGCCTTTGTACAAGAGATAATTCTAGGCAGACATCTTGGCTTTTGGGAAAAAGGACATTAAATCTTGGGAGAGATAAATATAAAAGGAGGTGGTCTGAATGTATCTCCCAAAGTGTATACCTTCTTCACTTCTGCATTTGATCTGCCGGGTACCATTTTTGGTGGTGCCCATAGCAGTTGGCCTTTTTCTGGGATTACCCCACATTACAGGTATCCCTCCATGTTGTACCCCTGAGTCAATGATAACTTTTTGTTTTGATGACGGATATATCTCTACCTATGAATTTGCATATCCGATTTTGAAAGAGTACGGATTTGTTGGGACAGCGTTCATAATACCTTCTAAGGTAGGAGAAGACGGGTATATGACCTGGTCTCAGATCAAGGAGTTATATCAAGAAGGATGGGAGATAGGCTCGCATAGTTATACTCATCCATATCTAACTCAGGTTTCCGATCAGAAGCTTGAAAGAGAAGTCTTCCTTTCCAAGGTTGTCTTAGAAAGAGAGGGCTTTAATGTAGTAAGTTTTGCTTCTCCATATGGAGATTGGAACGAACACACGCTAAGCGTTATCAGGCAGTATTATCTTTTACATAGAACGAGTTGGCCTTTTGATTTGAACTCTCTTCCCTTAACAGAAGAACAACACTATACTCTCAAGGCGGTTGGTGTCGACGAAATTTCCTTAGATGAAGTAAAACAGTGGATCTTGCGAGCCAAAGAAGAAAAAAAGTGGTTGATTCTGATTTTCCATCGCATCAACGAGGATGTTGATGAATATAATCTAACCCTTGGAGCATTCAGAGAAATCGTCGATTATGTTCACAGTTTAGGATTTGGGGGAATTACCTTTGATGAATTGTTTGATCGTTCTACCCAATAAGTATTAGAGGGGGTTGGCATTGCCACCCCCTCTTTTTATTTTTATAATTGATTAATGTCCCAAAAAACCTTTTCGGGTGGCGTTTTGCCAGTTGAATACTAGTAATTAAAGAAAAAACTATGATGGAGAAAATTTTCCTGAAAAATCTTCGACCGAGTGTTTATAAAAAAACTCGTTCTCTTGGGGAACACATTATTGCAGAATTTTGGGGAGTAAAAATCGAAAAGGGCATAAAAGAGATAGAAGAGATTCTTGTTGAGGCAGCCAAAAAGGCTAGCAACACACCCTTAAAGGTTGTTTCTCACGAATTTTCACCAAGAGGATTTTCTGCAGTGATACTTTTGGCTGAAAGTCATATTGCTTTGCATTATTGGCCAGAGAAAGAATATCTGGCTGTTGATTTTTTCACTTGTGGCAGTCAAAGCACTCCCCAGAAAGGGTTGGAATATCTAAAAGAAAAATTTAATCCCCAAAAGGTAGAAATTCAAAAGATTATAAGAGGAAGACATTAGTTTAATTTAATTTCTAAGTTATTGTAAATTGTCAGCGTTGCAAGGTTGAACCTTGCAACGGTTACTTTTTGGGGTGGTTTTGCTATAATGAATTTATAATGAATATTCAACCAATCATATTATTTTGGCTTTTAGTGGTAACATTTATCGGTATAGCGTTTGAGATAATTACAGGATATAAATATCTTCAAGGTCCTGTATTTTTTATTGGCGCAGGGATTATTTTCTTTCTTTTGGGAGTGTTTTTAATACTCTTAACTCTTAAAAAAGAAGAAAATAGAGATTTGAAAAGATATTTGCTATTAACAGGTGGTTCTGCAGTTGGTTTTTTCGTAGGCATAATAATGCATAATTTATTTTATGGTTTGAGCATTTTTGTTGGCGATTTTAAGCCACTCTGGTATTTAACTGAGATTCTTCATGGTCTCTTTTTTGTTATTGCTGTAATAATAATGCCCCTTTTGTTTTTAGCAGGAGTATTTGGGGTTATTTTAATAAAATTTAGAAGACAGAAAGACGAAAAGAGCCGATAAAGAATTTTGCTTAAGAGAAGAAAATAATTTACAATAAACTAAGCGGTTCTGATAACGTTTTTGATAAAATTTTTATATGATTTCCAAAATCAAATATCAGGATTTTTTGTGGATCAATATTTATAAGCCCTCAAGAAAGGATATAAAATATCTTGAGGAGAATTTTCATTTTCACCCTCTTGTCTTAAAAGAATTAAAAAAACCCTCAGTCCGCGCCCATGTAGATCATTTTGAAGATTATCTTTATTTTGTCTATCATATTCCAATTTATGACCCTGAACTTAGATCTTCAATTCCAAAAGAAATAGATTTTATTGTGACAAAAAATTGCCTTATTACAGCAACCTATGAAGAAATAGGCATTTTCAAAGATTTCTTTAAAAAATGCCAAAAAGATGAAGAGGCGAGAGCCTTTTATTTAAAATCAGGTTCCGGCGGGGTTATTGTAGAAATCATTAAAATTGCCATTCTTTTTGCCCTAAGAGAGCTTACTCATATTGCTGAGAAGATTCGCACAGTAGAAAGAGAAGTTTTTTCAGAAGATTTACCAGAAGAGGAAAAAGTAAGAGAAATTTCCTTTATCAAAAGAGATATTTTAAATTTTCAATTAATTACCCGGCCGCATCAAAAACTTTTACACTCGTTGTTTTTAGAAGGGAGCAAATTTTTTGGTAGAAAATACAGAATCTATTTTTCTACCATTGAGGCAGAAGAGATGAAGGTAATAGACACCCTTCAGAACTTTAGAGATATAATAGAGTCGTTGGAGACAACAAATGCCAACCTTATAAATGTAAAAATAAACAAGGTGATGAAGGTGATTACTGTGCTTGCTTTTATTACCTTCCCGTTAACATTTTTGAGTTCTCTGTTTGGAATGAATGCAAGCCATGCCCCCATTTTGGGACAGAAATATGATTTTTGGATAATTTCTGGAGCAATGCTCTTTTTAGCGTTTTTAATGTATAAATATTTTAGAAAGAAAAAGTGGATTTAATTTGCTAATAATTAAATCCAATTCAGGAGCTATGAGCAAGCAATCTCCCAAAAGAAGAAGTTTTGAGATTAAAAAGAAACAAAAGAAAAGAGAAAAACTTAAAAGGTTAAAAGAAAAATATTTTGGGGCAAAAACCCAACAAGAAAAGGAAAAAATCATAGAGAAAATTTTAAAGATAGCGCCACATATCAAAATCAAAGAGTGGCTAAGCAAATAATAAAATTAAGTTAAATTATGCAAGAAAATATTTTTAACAAGCCAGGTAAAGCATTTTTGCTATTTTTAGTTCTTGGAACAGTTGCCGCCCTGGTTGGGGGCTTTTTAACATTTAAACCCTGCCCTCAACTTAGTTTGACTGATAATAAATTTTCCTTAGGAAAATTTTCTTCAGAAGAAGAATTAAAGAGTTTTATTCAAGAAAGAAAATCTTTTTTTGGGAGAGATTATCTTTCTTCGGTTTCTGGTATAAGAGAGTTTTTGCCTCAGATAGAGGTTGCTCTTCCCGCAGAGGAGAAATCAATGTTGGAGGGAGAGGAGCCAGAAAGATTTTCTCAAACCAATATTCAAGTTGCGGGAGTAGACGAGCCAGATATAGTTAAAACAGACGGGAAAAATATATATTTTTCTTCGCAGAGTTATTATAGATGGATTGAACCCATACCTTTATTAGAAGAGAAAGTTTTGCCGGAAGAAAAAATGTCTATTATTCCTCCAAGATGGAATTACAAAACAAGAATTATCAAGGCCTTTCCTCCAGAGCAACTGAAGGAATTAACCTCTATAGATAAGCAAGGGCAGCTTTTATTAACTGATAATGTTCTTATTATTTTTTCTGGTGACAAAATTTACGGTTATCAGGTTTCAGATCCTCAAAACCCAGAAAAGAAGTGGGAAATATCTTTGCGAAAAAGAACTTATCTTGTGGGGGCAAGATTATATAATAAGAAACTTTACTTGGTAACCGGTACTTCAATATATGATTATAATCCCTGCCCAATAAGACCATTAGAGGTTAATGGCGAGGTGATATCTATTGAATGCAGCAATATTTATTATCCTAAAATTCTTTTTGAGCCCACAGTCAGTTATACAACTTTTATTGTTGACCCACAAACAGGCAAGAGAGAAAGAAATATTACTTTTTTGGGTTCGTCTCAAGGAATAATTTATATGTCAGAAAACAACCTTTATATCACATATCCTTCATATGAAGATGTTTTTTCTTTTATGAAGAACTTCATTTTAGAAACAGGGGAGGATATTTTTCCTTCAGATGTTATAGAAAAGATTAAAAAATTAGATGGATATGAAATTAGTTCTCAGGCAAAGATGACAGAATTAGAAATTATTTTGCGAAAGTTTAAACTTTCTTTGGATGAAGACGAAGCCCTCAGAATAGAAAATGAATTGGCAAATAGAATGGAGAAATATTGGGAAGAGCATATTAGAGATTTAGAAAAAACCGCTATTGTAAAAATTTCCTTGGGAGATTTTATAATAGAAGCCGTTGGCGAGGTGCCGGGTCATATTCTTAACCAATTCTCTTTAGATGAAAACAACGATTATTTTCGAATTGCCACTAGTATAGGAAGATTTTCTCTGCCTTATTATTTTAGGTTTAATGCTCGGGGAGAAGAAAAAAACGATGTTTATGTTTTGGATAAAGATTTAAACATTGTGGGCGCTATAAAAGATTTAGGAGTAGGAGAGAGAATTTATTCTGTTAGGTTTTTGGGCGATAGAGGATATGTAGTAACCTTTAAACAAATAGATCCTTTCTTTGTGATAGATCTCTCGGATGTCCAGAACCCACAAGTTAAGGGACAATTGAAAATTCCCGGATATTCTTCATATTTACATCCAATAGAGAACAATTTGATTTTAGGAATAGGCAAAGAGGGGGTTAGTGTAAAATTATCGCTTTTTGATGTTTCTGATGCTACCAATCCTCAAGAAATATCTAAATATACACTGCAAGAATATTGGTCGGAAATATTAAACAACCATCACGCATTCTTATTAGATAAAAAGCATCAAATATTTTTTGTGCCGGCAAGCAAAGGTGGTTATGTCTTTGATTATAGCCAGAAAGATCTCAAACTCTTAAAAGCGGCTAAAATAGATAGTCCAAAAAGGGCAATATATATTAATGATTATCTCTACATTATAGGAGAGAGAGAATTAGTAGTCTTAGACGAAAATGTGTGGGGGAGAGTAAATGAGTTGGAATATCAAGATTAAATCTTGGTGTGAATAACCTCTGGTTTGCAACATCAAATTGTCTTGTTAGAATAATGATATATAAGAAGAGATAAATATGCTAAAAATTGCTCATCGGGGCGCATCAGGTCATGCTTTAGAAAACACAAAAGAAGCTTTTGAAAAAGCCATCTATTTAGATACCGAAATTATAGAATTTGATGTTAGGCAAACCAAAGACAAAAAAATTGTAGTATTTCATGATGACAAATTAGAAAGGACAACAAACGGAAAAGGCAAAATTAAAAATTTCACATTAAGGCAACTCAAAACAATCACCTATAAAAACGGTGATTTTATTTTAACTCTTACAGAGGCGCTTAAAATTTTAAAAAACAAATGCGGTTGTAAAATAGACATTAAAGAAAAAGGAATAGAAGATAAGGTAAATAAAGCCATAAAGAGGAGCGCAATGGAAAAGCAGACAATTGTTGCCACAGAATATTTTTCAGTAGCAAGAAAAATCAAAAAGATGAATCCCTCTCTAAAGGTTTCTCTTGGATTTACAGAAAACTTTCCCGCAGAAAAAATGATTTCTTTGGCAAGAAAAGCAGGAGTGGATATTATTAGTCCTCATATTTCTTCGGTTAATAAAAAACTTGTCGGAGAAGCCCATAAAAATGGTTTATTAGTAGATGTTTGGGGAGCAAACACCGAGAAAGAGATTAGGAAACTTAAGTTAATGAGAGTTGATGCTATTACTACCGACTATCCAGAGAAAATTTAGCCAACAAAAAAAACAATGAACCTTTCAAAAGAAAATAGCAATTTTTTGAAACTGGTAGGAGTTATTTCA
>CAYNAX010000011.1:0-10599 GCA_964395745.1 uncultured Candidatus Saccharibacteria bacterium
CAAAATGCTCATCTGCCTCAATAATTAAAACTTTATCAGTGGGTAGTGAGTAGTGGGTAGTGGGTAGTTTTGGTTTTCCGCCCATTCTGAAATTAGAATCTCCAAACTCTTTCAGTTTTGTGCCTAAAATCACAGTAGGATTTAGCCCGGCTTTTATTAGAATTAAAGCAATCATTGCGCATGTTGTGCTTTTACCATGAGTTCCGCATACAGCAATCGTAAAGTATTGTTTAGTAAGTTCTCCCAACGCCTCTGAATAAGTTAGACACTTCTTTCTAAATCTTCTTGCCAATTTAAGTTCGGGGTGATTTTCTGGCACGGCTCTGGAATAAATAATCAAGTCGGCTTTTCTTATTAAATTTTGAACTTGTTGGGAATTTGCTCTTTGATTCTTAGGATTAATCACAACCTTTGCTCCTTTCTTCTTTAACATCTCTGTAATTTCAGAAGAAAGCAAATCTGTACCAGAAACTTTTGCTCCCTGAGATAAATAATACTGTGCCAATGCCGAAGCTCCAATTCCCCCTATGCCTATAAAGTGAATTTTGGTTTTTGTGTTGCTCATCTAAATATTGTCTTTGAGAGGAATTGTCTCTAATATTTCATATTCTGCCCCGCTTCTTTTAAGAAAACTTTCCATTATTTCAAAAGATTCTACCTCAAAACTTAAATTAATATCTTCGTTAATTTCAGGGCGATCTTCTAATCTCCTAAACTCCCATTGCTTGATTCTTGCCAAAGTAATATGGGGCCGATATGGTCTTGTTTCTTTTTGTCTGCCTACTTTATATTTATAGGAATCTAATTGGAAAATTGAATCTTCTAGATCTTTTTGAAGTTCTGCTAGTTCTTGATTTAATTTTCCTTCTACCCATACCATTCTTGGAGGCTTTTTGTTGGGCGGCCCATAACAGATTTTTTTTAATTCTATCAAAAACGGATTGTGTCTTTTTGCTACCTCTTGTGATATTTTTATTGTCTCGCTTAACTGATTATCGTCTAAATTCCCCAAAAACAATAAAGTAATATGTAGATTTTCCGGCTTTGTCCAACGACAGGGCAAATTCTGCCAATTTTTTTGATAATTCAAAAGCCGCTTTTTTATTTCTGGGGGTAGATTGATTGCTAAAAAAATTCTGTGAAGCATAAAACTTTTTTTAATTTAACATATTCTAGCATTAAAAAAAAGCCCGCTCATAGCGGGCTCATCTTGGCGGTACAAAATAACTCAAACACCGGGGTTCATAAACTTCTAGCCCTCCAATTAACTCTAGAGGGCCCTTTTTAGAAGCCGGCTTGCCGTTTATAATTCTCTGACTACGAGAAGCCGGTTTGCCACATACAACACAAACTGCTTGAAGTTTTACTACCTCATTGGCTAATACCAGCAACTGGGGCATATATCCAAAAGGTCCTTCTTTAAAGTCGAGATCAAGACCGGCGATGATTACCCTTTTGCCTTCTTTTACCAACCACCGACAGATTCTTACAAAATTACCTTTAAGGAAATGTGCTTCATCTAAAGCAACCACATCTGCGGACAGAATTTCTTCTCTAAAACGAGAGAGTATATACTTTTTGGTAAGCCTCAAGGGCAAAAGAGAGTAAGGAAAACTTCTGCCATAATGAGTCACTACATCAGTTTTAGAATAACGATCATCTATTACTGGTTTAAAGAGCAAAACTTGCTTGTGAGCAATCTACGCCCTCTCCAATCTTCTCAGTAACTCTTCGGTTTTTCCGGCGAACATACAACCCGTTATCACTTCTAATCTACCCATCTTCCCTCCTTTTTGTGTTGTTAAAATTCTATATATATTATTTTTCTTTCTTGGCTTTTGTCAAATATTTTTATCGCATCTGCACAAAAATCTTTTTATCTCATCTCTCTCCATTCAATATCTTTTTCATCACCGGCAAACTCCAGCCATTCCCCTTCTGGAGTAATGACATACCACTTTTTCCTTGTTTCAGACCAAACCATTGGATTGTTGTCGTAATATGGCTTTTTTACAATTTCTTTTGGTTTTAGGCGATCCAGTTCAAGCCATTTTTTAAATACTGTTTCGATAGCATAATCTAAACCCCTTGATTTTGCCCATTCAGCCACAATGTCAATCGCTTTTTTGGCTTTTTCAACGCTTCCGGCAAGTTCTAATAATTCCTTGGCTGGTTTTGTATAACGAGAATAAACAATTTCTCGTTTCCTCGCACTTCTTTTGAGACGATTCAAATCTACCCCTTTTGTCTCAAAATAATGAGTTACAATTTGGCGGATAGCGGTTTTCTCCATCAACTCCTCAAAATATTTTATTTTTTTGGTCCTAATGTACTCTTCAATTTTTTGAGCAATACTTTTTCCTATTCCGGGTATTTTCTCTAAACCCCTAATACCTTCATTTTTATAAATTGTACCCACATCTTTTTTTAAATTTTCTAACGCCTGAGCTGCTTTTCTGTAAGCCCTTGGTTTAAATTTTGTCCCCTGAATTTCTAAGAGTTTTGCTGTTTTCAAAAAAATTTTTGCCAGTTTTTTATTTCTTTTGCTCGCCATATTTTTCTGCCTCAAATCTAAAAATAATTATTTTTTCCTTTTCCAAATCTATACCCGCTTTCTGGCAGGCAATAATTATCTGCTCTTCTTTTGTCTTTATATCTTTGAGACCTGGCAAAAGTAGTCCGGATTTAAAAGGATAACCCAAAGATTTTACTAAAATTCCATATTTCTGAGGATCAAGTTCATCAATGTTTTTTATGGGTTGAGGAGGATGGAGAATATAAACTTCGTAAGAGAGATAAGGCAATTCTTCTTTTTTGAGAGGAGGAAATCTAGGATCTTGAGCAGCAGAAACAGCACTGGAAATAATCTCCTCTGCTATATTGGGTTTGGTAGGAAGATAAGTTCCAACACATCCTCTTAACTTTCCTTTATTATAAATACTTACAAATACTCCTGATTTTTTCTTTAATAAACTCTGGGGAATATCTTTTGGCGGTCTAACAATTCTGCCCTGTTTTACAAATTCCTCAACTGCTAATTTTGCCAATTTAAGATAATCGTTCATATCCTATATTCAGTATAGGATGCATCTCTCCTTCTGGTCAAATAAGAAAAAGCCCCAGCCGCGAGGGGTGCTCGGCCGGGGCTTCGGGTAAGGAGGTAAGGATCTAATAAAGGGCTAAAGGGCTTAGGGATGGGAGGGGGAGCCACTGAAAGGTGACAAGAATCGAGAGAGAAGCAGAAAGAAGTAGCTCCCCCTCTTGTCTTTCGGGCCCTCGCGCCCGAAAGACCTTTCGGTATTTTTATATTACTCAACTCAATATTTTTGTCAAGGGTTTTTGTTGAATTTTAATTTTTATAAAAGTTGAGCAACTAAATATCCTACTCCAAAAGGGGCTTCATACGATAAAATCTTTGGGCGCCAATCAACATTATTCCCTTCTAAAATTCCTAAAACAAAACAAAAGGAACGCAAACCGCATTCTGCTGCTTGTGGATATAATTTATCAAGTTGAAAAATTTTTTCTAAATCTCTTTTCTTTAGGGCTTGAATAAGTTCTTTATCAAATTTGGGACCATCAGGATGAAATCCATAAGGCCCGTCCTCTCTTAGACAATGAGAAAGGTCGCCGGAAGCGATCACGGCTATCTTTCCTGTTCCTGTTTCAAAATTCTTTCCTTTCTCAAAATAATCACGCGGTTCACCTAAACCGACCAATATTTTCTCTATCTCGCCTTTAAAATTTTTGGCTAAAAAAAATAAAGGGACATCAAAACCCCAATCTTGGTGAGGAGAAGAAATTATAATCTTGTTAGGAGAAATTTCTTTTATCTTCTCCCCCAAATATTCTAGAGAATTTATTGTTTCTGAAACTTGATTTCTCTCCTTTTCAGATCCAACATTTGGAAGAATAATGGGCGGATGAGGCGATATAGCAGCAAAAATAATTTCTTTCATATTATTCTAAAATTAAATCAATTTTGGTTCCACATTGAGGACATTTGCTTTGTTTATCGTATCTTTTGATATTATAACCAAATCTTTCTATAATCTTTGCTCCACACTTCGGGCAAAAAGTATCTTCTCCTTCAAGCCCGGGAATGTTGCCGGTATAAACATATTTTAAACCTTCTTTTAACCCTATCTCGCGAGCCAAAAGAAGAGTTTTCGGAGATGTATCTGGCAAATTTTTCAACTTCCAGGAAAGAGCACCGGAAAATTGAGTAATATGCCAAGGAATTTCGGGTTTAAGTTCTTTTTTAATAAATTGAGCAATCTCTTTAAAAATTTCTTCTTTATCGTTAAGAGTAGGAATAACTAAAGTAGTAATTTCTAACCAAATTTTTTTAGAAGCAATTCTCTTAAGGGTATCTAATACTGGCTGTAATCTTGCGCCACAATACTTAATGTAAAATTGATCTTCAAAACTTTTCAGATCTATATTTGCTGCATCTAAAAATGGAGAGATTGTTTCAAAAAGTTCTTTTGACCAGAAGCCGTTTGAAACCCAAACATTTTTAATGCCTTTTTCTTTTGCTAACTTCATTGTCTCAAGAGCAAAATCAGAAAAAACAGTGGGTTCAGTATAAGTATAGGCAATTGATTTCAAGCCCCTTTGGCAAGCAATGTTTATAACTTCTTGAGGAGTAAATTCTTCTCCAAAAATCTCATCCATTTCTGACATCTGAGAAATCTGCCAATTCTGGCAAGAGGCACAGGAAAAATTACAACCAACCGAAGCAATTGAGAGAATAGAACTTCCAGGAAGAAAGTGAAAAAGTGGTTTTTTTTCAATAGGATCTATGCCTAGAGCGCAAATTTTGCCATAGTTTAAAGAAAAAATTTTGCCCCCGATATTTTTCCGCATTCCGCAAATTCCTTTTTGGTTTTCTTGCAAAACACAATAATGGGCGCAATTTAAACACTGCGCTCTTTTCTCCTCGAGAGTTTTATATAATATTGCTTCTTTCTTCATTCTTTTTCTCTTCTTTGCTTGCTAAGTAATTTAGATAAGGAATTAGAAGATAAAAAACCCGAATATACCAAGGATGAGGCAAGAGATACAGGGTTCTTAAAAAAGTAACTGCCCCAAAAATACCAATTGCCACAATCCGATAAAATGGAGCCAATTTCTCCCAACTTATCACTCCTCTTCTGAATTCCTTCCATAAAATCACGAAGATTAAAAAGTTAAAAATAGCTAAAAGCAGAGCAACAAGATAGCTTATTATTACCTGATTTGGAAGTTCAATTCTCGGTTCTCCAAATTTCATTGCGGGTCGCCCCACAAACAAGAAACTGCACAAAACGATTAATAAAAGAATAGCGATCAAAAAAAAGGTTATTTTCTTAAGACGATTTGATTCTAATAGTTTAGACACAAAAAAATAACTAGCTATCCAGCATAGAAAAATCATTATTGCTACCTCGCATTGAATTATTAAATATGAAGTGGAAATGTTTTTCTGAACAAAGAGATACATCTGGATACCATTTAAAAAAAAGATAAAACTTACTGCGGACCAAAAAATAATCATTAAAATGTGATCTCTGGTCGGTTTTTTTCTTTTCGGAAAAATAATAAAAAGAGTCGCTATCAAAAAAATTGCTCCATCAATAAAAGAATTGATTATTGTAAACCAATAGCTATGCATAATTCTCCGGCAGATATTTTTTAATTATTTCAAGATAATCTCTATTCAGACCACCTAATCTGAAAAAGGCAAACTTATCAATTCCCCTCTTTAGAAAATATTCTATGTCTTTCTCAATACCCTTAACACTAATTTTTCTCTCTATGCCGGTTCTTCCTGGGGCAAATACTCCCACAGCCATAAACATTCTTCTTTTTCTTTTTCGCCAAGCATAAAGAACTGATTTTTTCATTAATTGACGAAAACCCGGAGGAAGAAAACTAGTATAGGCAGAAACAATTCTTTGATAATCGCAATCCAATTTCAAAAAAGTTAAGCCCAAAATTTCAAGCAGTTTTGGAAAAATAAAAGCATGGGGGTAATATTCGAAACTAAAAATTTCTACATTTATATTATCTGCCCTCTTAATAAGCTCAAAAATTAGTTTCTTGCTTTTGGTAAAATAAAAAAGTCCGACAATAAAATACTGGGGGCGCAAAAAGGGTAATTCTAAATCTAAAAGTACTTTTAGTCTTTTTTCTTTTTCTCTTCTTGATGATAGATCATCAATAACGTTTTCTATTTCTTTGGGCTTGGTAAAAGGAGAAAGCCAAACAGATTTAAATATAGGCCACCAAGCAATTTCAATATTGGGGTTTATTTTTAAATATTTTTCTCTTAGGGAATAAAACTCCTCTAAACTATTAGCAGCCAAAAACAAAATAGTTGGAAAATCCAATAAAGAGGCTTTCTTCTGAACCTCTGGATTGTGTGGGTCCTCTTCAAAGAAAATAACCGGAAGAGATATTTTTTTGTTGGTTATTTTCTCCCCTGTTTTGTCAGTTCTCTTATCTACTGCCCGAGAAACAAAAACCGTTTTTAGATAACTATTGTCTAAAACATTTTTTTTCATAAATTCTTTTATTGTTATATTGCTTTTTTCTTTTCTCTAAAGAAGTTTAAAATTATTGATAATTAAGGCAAACTTATATCCCAAAAATTCAGCCGCTTTGCGGCATTGAACCATTCTTTCAGTAAAAATTTCAAAATATTCCATTACTGGAACAAATTTTGTGTCTATTTTCAATTGCAAAATAATTCTTTTCTGTGAATTGTCAGTTCTAAACTTGTTGCCGATGACAGCAAAATTGACTCGGTTGTGAATATCCTGCTCAATGATTTTTTTATCTTTGATAATTACCCGACTTCTTCTTACATCTGATTTATCAGCCAAAATCAAAACAGCCGCCACAGGATTTAGTATTTTAGCATAATAATCATCGTGGTTGGCTATTGCCTGCATTACCACTGCTAGATCTTCTGCGGGCATTTTATCTTGAAAAACACCCTGAAATAATAAAGATCCCCAGTACTCATGATCTTTTCTCTCCAAAAAATTTCCCATATCATGACAGAAACCCGCAATTGCAGCAAGTTCTTGGTTTTTTGAAGAAAGCCCGACCTCTTTGGCTAATTTTCTGGCTCTATCTGCCACTAAAGTTACATGTCCTATTCCATGATCAGTATAATGATAAAGACTCAAAGCCTTGGAGCTTTGATTAATAAAAGCAAGAATTGTTTTATTGTTTTTGACCTCCTCTAATGTAATCATTTTCTATCATTAATGATTTATCTTATTATAGCATAATTTAAGCGCTGAAATAAAAGATATTTTAAGATTTGACAAAAAATTTCCTTGCTTTAGAATGGGTTAGATAATCTTTGAACCTTAAAAACAGGGAGGTGAGTAAAATGAAACATCTGTTGGATTATTTTTTAAAAGGATCGTTTATCGTCCTTCCTCTGGGAATTCTCTATTATTTCTTTCGTCTCATCTTTAACGGTTTCTCTGCTGTCTTCTCTCCTTTGATAATAAAATTGCTACCTTCTACCTCTCCCCTTCTTCAAAAGATTCTTTCTTTTCTTCTGATGGTAATAATCCTGTCGCTTATTGGATACTTTGCCAAATTCCTTCATCCGTGGGCTCTTCTCAAAAGACTAACTCTAAAAATCCCCTTTGTTAAAATAATCTTGGGGATTTCTCAAGGCGGAGAGGTGCCGGAGGTTTTTGCAGATAAGAAACCAGTTCTTGTTCGAATGGCCAATCTTTACTTTCTCGGTCTCCTAAGAGGAGAAACAACTATCACAGAAAATAATCAAAACAAGACAAAGATTAAAGTCTTTCTGCCCAGCACCCCTATTCCTGGAACAGGATATATAACTCTCGCTGATCCTTGTGATGTAAAACTCATAGAAAATATTTCTATCCCCCAGCTCTTTGCTTTCGTTGCTTCTTATGGAGTAAGAAACTTCCTCTCAAGGATTATTGTAAAACAAAAATAGGCGTCACCAAGCGTGGCGCCTTTCTCTTTTATTTTTAATTTCCGGCTTAATAAATTTTTTTGAACTAACTATTATTAAATCATACATTTGCAAAAATCCCCCGATAAATTTCCAAGCCTCCCAATTAGGAGAACTTAAATCAATATGAAGGCGACAAACCGAGGGATGAAAATTAGACAAGTATTGAATTACTCCTGCTGGTTGAGGATCGTGAATTATCCAAACATCTGGTTACATATCCCTCATTAATTTAGTCACTCTTTCTATGTGATTTAAATATTTTTTTCTATGAGAAAATGGAAAATTATAACTTTTTCCCTGAAGAGCATTATGAATTTCTTTGGTAATTTTAAAAAAGTCATTCTTGCCGGGAATGGTAAACCATTCTGCTTTTAATCCAGCCCCCTCATTAAAGGCACTCAACTCTTTAAAATTTCAGCCACCCCTCCTCCTCTTGGGGTGGCATTAATATGATAAACTTTTATAATCTTTAGGTCTTTGGCTATCTTTTCTATTCCTTGATATTCCTTTTTTGAGATAAATTTGATACTTACTTAAAGGTTGGGGCGAAGTTTTAACTTTAGGCAGCATATTAAATTTATTTTCTAATCATTTGGACTTTTTAGTTCAATGAACCGAGGCAATTTTAGTAAATGATAGTTGAAAGTTTAACTTAACATAGCGGGGCTTCAGAACCAAATTTTTTGAGATCTTCGCTATCATTTTACCGGATATAATACATAAATTAAAGAAATGGGCTTTAAAATAATATAGCGGGTGTGAGCGGAGCTTAGTCTGACCTAAAATCGTCATCACTCTTTCTCTTTTTATAACTCATCTGAGAGGCTACCAACTGCTTTTAATTTTTGGGTAAAGCTTCGGAACGAGAGGATTTTATGTTAAAATGCGATAAGAAATTTATTATGAATAATAAATGCCACATGATCAGTAAAGCAAAACCGCCTGCGTCATACCGGCGGTCATTTTGCCCTCTCGTTCGCTTTGCAGGCTTATCACATAACGGCAATTAGGGAGGAAAATTTGCAGATTTCTCCAACCCGAAAGAGTGCTGCGAAACGATAAATTAATAAAATAACTTAATTTTATTGTGAAAATAATAATTCCAAATCCCAAAAAATTAGAAAAATTAAAATCTCGAATAAAAACCAAAGGGTATCAAAGTCTCCATATTTTGTCTGATTTTGACAGAACTCTTACTTATGGAAAAATTAACGGAGTTAAAACTCCTTCTATTATCTCCTTACTTAGAGATGGAAATCATCTAACAAAAGATTATGCAAAAAAAGCACATGCTCTTTTTGAGAAATATCATCCTATTGAAATAGATCCGTCAATACCTTTGCAAGAAAAAAAGAAAGCAATGCAAGAGTGGTGGGAAAAACACAATAAATTATTGATTCAGTCAGGATTATCAAAGTCAGATTTAGAAGATATTGTAAAAAATGGGCCTATAAGATTTAGAAAAGGGATTCCGGAATTTTTAGATTTTTTACATCAATACAATATTCCTTTGATTATTTTTTCTGCAAGTGGTTGCGGAGACGCTTTACAAATATTTTTTAAAAATATCGGTAAAGATTATTCAAATATTTATTATGTAACAAACCACTTTAATTGGGATAAAAATGGAAAGGCGATCTCTCCAAAAGGACCTATTATTCATTGTATGAATAAGGACGAAGTAATTTTAAGAAAAATTCCTGAAGTTTATTCTGCTATCCGAAACAGGAGAAACGTTCTTCTTTTAGGAGATAGCATTGAAGACGTAGGAATGGTTAAAGGTTTTAAATATGAAACCTTATTAAAAATCGGCTTTCTTAATTTTGACTATGATAAACTAAGAGAGGAATATAAAAGAAATTTTGATGTAGTTTTAGAAGGAGACGGAGATTTTAATGAAGTAAATAATTTAGTTAGGGATTTGGGATAAGCTCACTGCCTTCCCCGCTCTTAAAATTAGCCTAAAATTAATCTCGCTTGCCACATTACATTCTCGCCTTCGGCTCGGCTCTTGTAGATTCTCGACCAAACTTTATTGGAATTCCTACTTGGTCAATAGTATTATGAGAAATTGCGTCCATATTATAGTTAGGGTTTATTTATTTTTCAAAAATTAACTTTTTATTTTATCTACGAACAAGAAACTTCTTGCAAAAATTAGGAAAATGGCGGATTCTCAAGATTGGAGAATCAGAGAGGATGCTGCAGGAGAAATAAGGAAAATTAACGACAAATTTTTCTTAGAGTATTTGCCGGTTTGGAAAAAGTGGGTTAAAAACCCAAACCCCAATATTAGACGTGCTGTTGAAGTTGGTTTATTGAAAATTAAAAAAGAATTTGTCTCATATGCTTTAGATTTACTTGATCCCTTAATGTACGATCACAATGTTTATGTGAGAAAAAACTGTGGTCCTTTTGCTTTGTCGCGTGTGAGCTACAAAGATTCTACCACTGCATTCAAGCGATTAAAAAAATGGATAAGGATTAGAGATAAAAATGTTCGCTGGAATGTTGCTATGTGTCTCGGAGCTTGGTTCGGTCAAAATTATCCAAATAAATCTTTGAAATTATTAAAAATTTTAGCAAAAGACAAAGAAAAA
>CAYNAX010000012.1:0-10205 GCA_964395745.1 uncultured Candidatus Saccharibacteria bacterium
CCATAATTCATTGGCTGATTTGGCTTTGAGTTCTCCGGGGATATTGTCGGGATGGGTAGTAACTGCAAGTTTTAAAAATTTATCTCCATAAAGTTTTTGGATTTTTTCTCCAATGATTTGGGCTTTCCTGCCTGCTCTCTCTTCTGTAGCCAAAATTACAATTAATTTGTCTTTTGGGTAATGGCAATTGGCTAAATGTTCAAAAGTATCGTTCACTATCTCAAAAGGTTCGTTATACATAGGTAAAACCACCAGATGGTAAATTTCCTTCCAACTTTTAAGGGGAAGATTATACTGCTCTGAAGAAAGATTTTTGAGTTTTTGAAGCCAGTCAGTATTCTGGTTTCTCTTTAATATCTTGTAACTTGCTCTTAAATAAAAAGAAAAATATAGGGCTTTAAAAAGCCAATAAAGGGCAAAAAGAATAACAAAAATTGCCACCCAAAGTGGCTTAAAATAAGAAAGAATAAAGGCTCCGATAATAGTTGCCCACGAAAGAGTGCCCGGAAGCATTTCTAAAGCCCTGTAGATTATTCGCTCTTTTCTTTTTTTAAAATCGCTCGCTTTTGAAACTCTTAGATAATATTTTCCTTCGTTCATAAATTTTCTTTTGGGTTGTTAAAGCGGCCCCGACGGGAATCGAACCCGTATTTCGGCCTTGAAAGGGCCGTGTCCTAGCCATTAGACGACGGGGCCTCTTTGATAAAAGCATCATAGCAAAAAAATTGAAAGATATCAATAAAAAGGATAAAATAAAAAAATTAATTTCCAAAATGAAAATTTTGGCAATAGAAACATCGTGCGATGATACCTGTGTTGCTCTTGCCTCTCAAAAAGGTGACAATTTTTTAATTGAAAAGGAAATTATATCCTCCCAAACAAAAATTCACCAAAAATGGGGCGGAGTTTATCCTACCGCTGCCAAAAGAGAGCATCAAAAAAACATTGTTCCTATTATAGAAAAAATTCTAAAAGACGAAAAAGAAGTTAAAGGATTTTCTTTTTCAGAGAAAAAATTGGCAAAAATTGAATCTCTTTTAGCAAAAGATAAACTATTAAAAAGACGCTTGCTCTCTTTTTTAAAGAATAAAAAAAAGGTAAAAATTGACTTAATTGCTGTAACCAAGGGCCCAGGCTTAGAACCTTGTCTTTGGGTTGGAGTAAACACTGCTAAATCTCTTTCATATTTTTGGAATGTACCCATTGTAGGAGTAAATCATATTGAAGCCCATATTCTAATCAATTTTCTTAAAGATGGGAAAATTTTAAATATTGAAAAATATATGCCTGCAGTTTGCCTTGTTGTCTCAGGCGGACATACTCAACTTGTTTTAATGAAAGATCTTTTTGACTATCAAATAATTGGAGAAACTAGAGATGATGCCGCAGGCGAAGCATTTGATAAAACTGCTCGAGTTTTGGGTCTTTCCTACCCCGGAGGCCCAGCGATTGAAAAATTGATATCGGAATATCGAAATATTGAAATGTCGAAATTTCGACATTTCGACATTTCGAAATGTCGAGGTGTCGAGATAAGGCTTCCAAGGCCAATGATTCACTCCAAAAATTTTGATTTTAGTTTTTCTGGTCTTAAAACCGCTGTTCTTTATTTTTTCAAAAAACAACCTAAAAAAATTCAGAAATCAGATACTTTTAAAGTTTGTCTAGCAAAAGAAATTCAAAATGCCATTGTGGAAGTGTTGGTTAAAAAAACTATTAGGGCAGCAGAGGAGTTTAAGGTAAAATCTATTATCTTGGGTGGCGGGGTAAGCGCAAACTCTTCTTTGAGATCTGCTTTTAAAAAGGAGATTATAAAAAATTTTTATCAAATGAATTTTCTTGTGCCAGAAACCAAACTTTCTACTGATAATGCTACTATGACTGCTTTTGCCGGTTACCTGCGTTTTAAAAAATTTGGGAAAGACAACTGGAAAAATTTAGAAGCAGATGCTAATTTAATAATAGAAAGTTAATTTTTCAAAATGACTAATATTTTCTGGTTCTTTGTTTTAGGTCTTTTGCCAAGTATTCTCTGGCTTGTTTTTTATTATAAAAAAGATCCTCGACCCGAGCCAAAAAGAATGGTTTTAATCTTTTTTCTTTACGGAATTATTATTGCTCTCCCTGTTGCCTTGCTTGAAAATGCTATCACTTCCAGTTTAGAACCCCTTGAGACATATTCCCTCTATAAAATTTTTCTTTATTATTTCTTTGTTGTTGCTTTAATTGAAGAGTTGTTTAAATACTGGGTTTTTCGCTTTGGAATTATAAAAAATCCTGAGTTTGACGAACCAACCGATGCCTTAGTTTATATCATTGCCGTGGCTTTAGGGTTTGCTGCCGTGGAAAACATTCTTATTGTTTTCCCTGCCACTGTTCAACTTTTTCTAAAAGATGCTATAATAATAATTGCTTATAGGTCGGTGAGCGCTACCATATTACATGCACTGGCTTCTGCTAATATAGGATTTTTCTTTGCTCTTTCTTTGTTCCGCACCCATAAAAGAAAATTGTATTTGTCTTTTGGATGCGTTCTCTCTATCTTTTTGCACACGCTTTATAACTTTGCTACTGCCCTTGAGGCAAAAACAGGTATCTTAGTTATGCTTTCAGTTGTATTTCTTTTGTTTTTAATTGTTTTGTGGGAATTTGCTAAACTCAACAAACTAAAAAGTATATGTAAAATTTAATTAATCTTTAATTATGGTGTTTAAAATTTTAAAGAAAAAAAATAAAAGAACCGAAAAAAGCCCAAAAGCCGAATGGGGAGAATCTGCCCAAGAAGGAGAACTGGCAATAGATGCTTTTGAAACAGACAAAGAAATTGTTATTCAGTCACCCATTGGAGGAATTAGTGCCAAAGATATTAACATTGCTGTAGAGGACGGAATGCTTATTATAAGAGGAACAAGATCAAAGCCAAGGTTGAACAACCAAAATATTAAATACTTTTATCAGGAGTGTTTTTGGGGTCCTTTTTCAAAAAGAATTATCCTACCAGAAGAGATAGATATAAAAAAGGCAAAGGCAAGCATTAAAAACGGAGTTTTAACCTTAAAAATCCCAAAATTGAAGCCAAAAATGCGCGCCCAAATTGAAGTAGTAGAAGAAGAGTAAAAACAAAAAAGGTTTACAAAAAGCTGCCGACAAGGCAGCTTTTTAAACTTCTATAATCGTAACCCACTTTCGTTCCTCACTACCCACTACTCACTATCCACTATTCACTATTCACTATTCACTGACCTTGTGCCGGGGGCGGGAGTTGAACCCGCACGGGATTAATTCCCACTAGGTCCTAAGCCTAGCGCGTCTGCCAATTCCGCCACCCCGGCTTTTATACAACAACCCCCAACAAGGGGGTTGTTGTTAAGAACACAGATTTCAAAAACAGAAATTAGAGAACGATTCTGAGAATCATTCTTGGAATAACAAAAGTGAGTAATGCTAACACCAAACCGATTGAAGCAAACATCAAATACTTTCTTCCCAGAGCAACTTTATCAGGATTTCCTCCGGCAGTCAAAATATTAAATGCTCCTATCAAAAGCATAAAGAAGGAAATAATAATTAATGCCCAGAAAAACCAATCAACAAAAGTTAAAACTCTGTCAACCAAACAACAATGGGCTAAAGTTTCATACGAGGCCTCCTGTCCTGGCTGGGGACAATCTGCAAATTCTCCTCCTAGACCTGTAATATCATGCCTAATTGTGCAACTAGTTGGCCGCTCTATATCTCCAATTTTAACAAGCCCTTCATCAGTGGCAAGTGCTGCAACAGAAGGCAGAATTGTCGCCGATAGTAAAACTCCTATTATCAATATTTTCAAGCCTTTTTTCATAAATTTAGAAATTTATTGTAATTTGTTATTTTTTGAGAAAATCGACCTTTTGTTTTTTTCTTTTTATATTTTACCTTTTTTAGTATATCAATCAATTAACTTCTAAAAATACTCTCCACAAAATAAATAATTCCTCTTGCTATTACCAGTATAACAAAGCCAATAAAACTTATCAAGATAATTCTTTTGCCTTTTGTAACTAAAGATGGGTTGCCCCTAGAAAACATTAAATAATAACCTCCTATTAAAAGCATCAAAAATGTGCCTGCTGCGCCCACAATAAAAATTGTATTGCCTATTTGATGAACAATAGCAGCAATACTAGTAGAGCGCAAAGGATTGGCTGAAGCAGTAGGGGTTAATGTGGGCCTTGATAATACCTTAACCTCTTCTCGAGCCCGTACAGCTAATTGAATAAGTCGAACCTCGTAAGGATTAGTTTGAGCATTTTGATAAATATGGCTAGTATCTAGCAGACAAGAACATTCCCAGAAACTAAGACCCGGGCCATTGCAACCTCGTTTTAAAATAGGACCATAACAAGTAAGATCTTCTCTTGCACCATCTCCAAATTCAACGTATGGATTAGTTAAACTACACCCCCCGGCAGGGCGCGTAGCTGTGTATCCAATAACTTGTCCCAAACTAACCACCGGAGTACAGCCACCAGAAACTTCATACTTTGCCGTAGCAGAAATAAAAACTTCTTCTCCTGCATAAATTGTTGTGGGGCTTACTTTTAGTTCGTAACTATCAGCCAAGACAAAAGAGGTTGGCAAAAATCCTACTAAAAAAAATAAAATTATTGTATTAAAGAGAATTCTTCTCATCTAAAAATAGTAATAAAAAAATTAAAAATTCCCGGACTTAAAGCTACAATGATGAACCCTATTGTAGAAAAAATAAAGATTTTTTTAGCAATTGACACTTTTTTGGGATCTCCCCCTGCTGTCATTAAAAAATAGGTACCCATCAAAAGAGCCAAAATATATACCGCTATACTAAAACCAAAAAGAAAATGGAGAATTTGGCTATAAACTCGAGCAAAAGTGCTAGTACTGCTAGTGGCACCTAAGGGGTTTTCTATAGTAACAGTAATTGCTTGAACATAAGGAAGAAAATGAGACATATTATAAATGTTGAATTAACCAAATTATTGTTCTACCTAAAATTATTATAACAAAGCCAACAAGAGCCCACAAGAAAATCTTTTTTGCTGCTAAAATTCTAGTGGAGGAACCTCCTGAGGTAATAACATAATATGCCCCTATTAACAAAACAAAGAAAAGAATTATTACGCCTGCCCAGAAAAGCATTCTCAGAATATATGAAAGAAATTCTAATATTGTGTTCCAGCGAAGAGGGTTATCATAGCCAGTGGGAAGAGTAGGGGTAGAAGGCGGAGGAGCGACTCCTTCTAATTGACAATTGGCATCGCACCCATCTCCAGAAACAGTATTCCCATCATCACATTGCTCAGAGGGTTGGTTAACTATACCGTCACCACATTGCGGAGGAGCAACAAAAAAGGCCTCTCCTGGAAGACAGTGTATATCTGGTTGAAGAGATCCGCACTGTTGAGATATACAATATTCTGCAACCCACCAGCCGGTCTGAGAAAAAGTTCTTGATGTAACATTGCCAGAACAATCATAAGAACCCGGACAATCTGCTATATCATCTGAACCTTGAAATGCGCTCCCGTATCTATAACTAACATATACCCTAATATGAGGTTGTCCTGCAAGCCAACAATTATCTCCATGGGCTTGACAAGAAATAGAAAAACTGCCTCCGGAGGGTATTCTTGATGGCGGTGAATTACAATTAAGAGTCCATGCTTTTACTCCTTGCGCAATAAAAAAAGATAATACTATCGCAAGTAATATAACTTTTATCCAATAATATCTTTTGTGATTGAGGTGGTCCATTTTAAAACAATAATAAAAGCAAGTATTGCTAAAGAATATGCTATAATTCTTTTTCCTTTGATTTGTTGAGAGGGTATGCCTGATAACATATAAAGGCCCCCTATCAAAATTCCTATAGGTGTGCCAATTATTCCCAAATAAAACAGAGCTGTAGTAATGTTATCTATAAAATCACCAAGGGTTTCAGAAGAAAGGGGATTAAGATCCTGCAGCCCGGGCGGAGGAGAGGCAAAACACAAACAAGCCCCGAAAGAAAAAACAATAACGAGATTAATAAAAATAAAGATTTTTCTTTTATTCATTTTTTTTCTCAAGAAGCAATCCCCAATGATATTGCCCCGCCTCTATCTCTCTTTTGGGAATAAGCGACTCTTTCACTGCCAATTTTCTTATTTCTTCCGGGTCTACCCTTCCCATTGCTGGTCCAAATGCAGAATCTTTTTTCCAATCTATAATTAAAATTCTACCTTTAGGTTTAAGAACTCTTTTTGCCTCTCTTAAAACTCCTTCTTTGTTTTCTATTTGAAACAAAAGGTTTATCATCAAAACTAAATCTATGCTATTTTCAGGAAGTTTTGATCCTTTAGGATCTTCTAAATCCCCTATTATTGTTTTGATATTTACAAGACCTTCGCTGCGGGCTAATCCTGAAAGAGCAGAAAGAGGTTCTTCTTGAATGTCTATGGCATAAACTATTCCATTAAAAAGTTTTTTTGCCAAGGGAATAGTAAAGCCCCCTGCTCCGCATCCAAAATCAGCAGCCACCATATCTGGTTGAAGGTTGATTTGAGACAATATCTTTTCTGGGTGCAGAAAAAGCATAGATTATAAATAAATAAATGAGGCCACTTTGTCTTCTTGAGAGAGTTTCATTATCCTTACCCCCTGAGTAGTCCTGCTTAAAACAGGAATTTGTTTTGTTAAAACCCTAATCACTTGTCCTTTTTTGGAAATTATAATAAGGTCTTCTTTGCCTGTAAGAATTCTGCCCTCTGCTAAGAAACCTGTTCTTTCAGTAATTTTAGCAGTTTTAATGCCTGTCCCTCCTCTTTTTTGGAGGCGATATTGCCTAATGGAGGTCATTTTTCCATAACCGTTCTCTGTAATTACAAAGAGGTATTGTTTTCCTTCTTTCCCCCCTCTTTTTATTGTTTCCATTGCTATCACCTCATCGTCTGATTTCAACCTTACTCCTCTTATGCCTGCGGCATTTCTTGCCATAGGCCTAATTTCTTCTTCTTTAAACCTTATACACATTCCCTTTCGGGTAACCATAATAATCTCGTCTTTACCAGTTGTTTTGATAACCTTTCTTAATAAATCTCCCTTTTTAAGACGAATGGCTATCAAGCCCGAACTTCTTAAATTTTTAAACTGATCAAGCGCAGTTCTCTTAACAATGCCCTTCTTTGTTCCCATCACTAAATATTGAATCTTGTTCTCTATATCTTTTTTACCCAAGGGCAAAACTGCCAATATTTTGTCCGATGCTTGAATTTCCAAAAAATTTGTAATTGCTCTTCCTTTGGAAGTTCTTGTTCCTTGAGGTATTTCGTAGACAGGAATACCAAAAACCTTGCCTGAATCTGTAAAGAAAAGTAGTTGATCGTGAGTGCTCGCTAAAACAAAATGCTCGATTATGTCTTCCGCGCCAGTGACGGCTCCTGTAATTCCTTTTCCTCCCCTATGTTGTGCCCTAAAATTAGCAGGATTAATCCTTTTGATATATCCTTTCTGGGTCAGAGTAATAATTGTCTCTTCTTCGGGAATTAAATCTTCTTCAGTAATCTTTTGGGGTTTGGTGATATGCACCTTTGTTTTTCTGGGATCTTGATAGTTTTCTTTTAACTCTTTTATCTCTTTTTTCACTACCTCTTTTACTTTTTTGGGACTTTTAATAATGGCTTTAAGTTCTTTTATTCTTGCTTTAAGCTCTTTGAGTTCGTCTTCTAACTTCTTCTTTTCAAGTTTTGCTAAAGCAGCCAATTTTGTTTCTAATATTGCTTCTGCTTGAATCTCTGTAAGTCGGAACTTTTTCATTAAATTCTTCTTTGCTTCTTCTCTTGTTTGTGATTTCTTAATGGTGGCAATCACTTTATCAATTACTCCAAGACATTTCACCAATCCCTCTACTATATGCTCTCTTTGCTGTGCCTTTTCAAGCTCGTATTTGCTTCTTCGCAAAACTACCTCTTTTCTGTGCTCTAAATAATAGTAAATCACTTCAGGCAAAGAAAGAACTTTGGGTTGAATTCCATCAACCAAAGCAAGCATATTGAGATAGAAATTCTTCTGAAGATCTGTATATTTGAAAAGAGTATTGAGTACTTTTTGGGGAAAGGCGTCTTTTTTTAGTTCTATTACAATCCTTAAACCTTCTTTGTCAGATTCATCTCTTACATCTTTTACTCTGTCTATTTTTTTGTCTTCAATGAGTTTAGCAATTTGAGCAACTAAAGTAGACTTTTGAACCTGATAAGGAATTTCTGTAATAACAATCTGCCAACCCTTTTTTGTTTCTTCCACATTGGCTTTTCCTCTTACTAAAATAGGGCCTTTTCCCTGCGAATAGGCAGTAATTATTTCTTTTTGATTATAAATAATGCCGCCGGTTGGAAAATCTGGGCCTTTAATAAATTGAAATAACTCTTCTGTAGTGGCTTGGGGATGATCTAGATAATAAATTGCTGCATCACAAACTTCTGCTAAATTGTGAGGAGGAATATTTGTTGCCATTCCCACGGCAATCCCCAGAGAGCCGTTAAGCAAGAGATTAGGTGGGAGAGCAGGAAGAACTTTTGGTTCTTTTCTTGTACCATCATAATTATCTATAAAATCAACTGTGTTCTTGCGAATATCTTTTAATAACTCTTCTGCGATTTTTGTCATCCTGCATTCTGTATATCTTTGTGCTGCTGGTGGGTCGCCATCAATGCTCCCAAAATTACCCTGTCCCTCAATAAGAGGATATCTCATAGAAAAATCCTGAGCCATTCTTACCAGAGCATCATAAACAGCCATATCGCCGTGTGGATGATATCTCCCAAGCGTTGCACCAACAACTGTAGCCGACTTCCGAAACTTTGAGTTATGAGTAAGCCCATCCTCATACATGGTGTAAAGAATTCTTCTATGAACCGGTTTTAAGCCGTCTCGAACATCAGGAAGAGCCCTAGCAACAATAACAGACATTGCATAGTCAATATAACTTTCTTTCATCTCTTCTGTAACTTCTTTGGGTTTAATCAATCCTATAGGGTTTTCTTCTTTTTCTGTTTTTTTTGGCATATTTATATAATTATTGATTTTCTAAGGTTTGAGTGGTAGAAGTTGGAAGCCCTAACTCTTCAGCCTCATTTTGAAATTCTTTTTCCATTTCTTTTATTTCTTCTTCGCTAAATGTTGGTAGTTGAATCTTGGGAATATTAATTTGGGGAAAGGGGGCTATTATGGGCTTGTTTTGATAGTTTTGCTGAAATCTTTCAATGCGCTGATTTAAGGAGAAAATCCAAACACCAAGAAAAACAATACCCAAAATACCTGTTGTTAGCCACAATATCATTTTTCGTGTTTGAAGAGGTAAATTTTGAAGTTTTTTTAAAAACTTCATTTTAATTATCTCGTGGGTTTGAGTAAAACAACCTGGGTTTCGGCCGGTAATTTTTCTTTTTTAATCGAAAGTTTTGTTTGGGGTTCTATTTCAGAAACACCCATGGCTTTTAAAAACTTTTCTGCGCTCTCAAGCTTTATCTTGAGTTTAGGAATTGAGTAGTGCATAGGAATAACAATCTTTGGTTCTATTTGAGAAACAAGATCGCGCGCCTGTTGAGCATCTATTGTATAAGTGCCTCCTACAGGAATCATTAAAATATCTACCCCTCCTATTTCTTCTATTTGTTCTGGGGTAAGTTCTTTTTGACCGAGATCTCCTAAATGACAAATTCTAATTCCTTCTTGTTCTGGCTCGATTGTATATATAGTGTTTAGACCTCTCTCTTTTCCTTTCTGATCATCATGATAAGAAGAAATGCCTTTGATAAAAACTTTTTTTACCTCGTACTCTCCTGGACCATCAATTAAAAAATAGTCGCCTCCAATAACAGCGGTGTTATTATGATCATAATGGGAATGAGTAATAAGCAAAATGTCTGCTTCTATCTTAGGTGGTTTGACGCCAATTTCTGGCGAAAAAGGGTCAACAGCAATTTTAATTTCTTGGTTGTTGTCTTTTGCTTTAATAAGAAAAAAAGCGTGGCCAAACCATTTGATTTCCATATAATTTCTTTAATTTCCTCTTTTATTTTAACACAAAATTTGATTCTTTCAAACAAAAGCGGTGCAAGGTTGAACCTTGCACCGCTTTATTATTAGATTATTAGAGCGGGGGACGGGAATCGAACCCGCGTCACGGCCTTGGAAGGGCCGGGTAATAG